>CAIZHO010000133.1 GCA_903932805.1 uncultured Roseiflexaceae bacterium
CACTTTGTTGGGCAAGCAACCGAACCCAAGCGGTAAGGCGCAGTGACGTGAACTCAGAAACATCCGCATCCATGTATTGCGCAACACCAACGGCATAATCATGTGTTTGTTGGCCCGTTCGCGTGATGCGCAATACTTGAAGCTGTTTGTCTTTTTTGCAATAATCCGGTGTCTTGGGGTTACATCCAAGGACCACAGCTACCGTGCCATTGCGCTCCGCTGCCGACATCGTCGGTGATCCCAACCGTTCGTACGACTCCCATGCAGACGGGGCATCTGGTGTATCTTTGCGTGCTTTGATCCCACGCCACTCTGGATCACGCACGATCTGCCATGTCGCCGGTTGTGGATCAGGGATACCGTCTGTGCCGTCCATCATGACCATTTGGCGCTCAGCCAAACTGACTTGCTGATCTGCATGAGTGACTGTCGCACTCCCTGTGCGGACTGCGACTTCGATCCGTGGGGAACCACCTTGGAGTGTGGGATTTGTGACCGGAATAACACGGATACTATAGCTCCCACCGGGGGTCATCCATACTTTGTAGCCATCCGGCAGCGTGACACTGTATTCGACGACGGTATATGGTTGGAACTCAGCAAGGTCATACCGCGCGTATCCAGCATTTTGTGTCAGGTTGACCACTTGCTTGTGTGTGGTCCAGCGCGAGACCTGGTACGAAGAATAGATAATATCGGTGCCTGAATCCTGTGCCCACAACTGAATGTGCGTTGCGTCAGGCAACACCATAGACGCAACAGGTCCATACCCTGCTGCGGGCAATGTTTTGATACGGTAGCCTGGTCGGAGTGGCAAACAGATGTCTATATCGCCTGCACAGGGATCGAGCGAATCCGGTAACCGCTCGAGCGTTCGGCTACTCAGACTTCGCGGTTCTTGGTACAAAACACCTGTGGTAACGTGACTGCGGAGCTGAGCCCCGTCCAACGTGCGCATCGCCGCATTGTAGTTTGCCCAGGCAACCCGACCGACCATCGCCAACACAACCAACGAAGCCACAAAGAACACACTCAGTACCAACCATGCGCTGAGCTCGGTAGAAATGAACGATTTTGGGAGTTGCTGTTGTCGCGATGCATCATTCATAGGTGTTCTCGAAAAGACGGTTGTCCGTGGCGTCGACTAATAAATGGGGAGATACCGATCGAGTTCCCAACTACTCACATGCTGACGATATGACTCCCACTCATTGATGCGGGATTCCACAAATCGTTCGTAGATGAGCGGTCCGAGTGTATCAGCAATCAATTCGTCTTTTTGGAGCGCAACAACTGCTTCACCCAACGTCATCGGCAGTAACGGGTGCATGCGTGTGCGTGCATTCATCGTCACCAAGTCTTCTTCGGCAGCAGGAGGCAATGGGAGTTCGCGGCGTATACCATCAATCCCCGCCCGCAACATGACTGCATAGGCAAGATAGGGGTTACAAGAGGGGTCTGGGCTCCGCAATTCGATGCGCGTCGTTTGCGGGCGATTACCGAGTACCCGCGGCACACGGACCAGCGCACCGCGGTTGGTGCGCCCCCAACTCGCATAGACGGGGGCTTCGTAGCCAGGGACAAGTCGCTTATACGAATTCACGAGCGGGGCCAGCACAGCAACCATTCCAGGTGCATGCGCGAGCAGTCCGGCCATGAAGTGTTTGGCCAACGGGCTCAATCCATAGTGATCACTGGCATCAGCAAAAAGATTCGTCCCAGTCACACTGTCGACGAGACTCTGATGGACATGCATGCCGCTCCCATTCACACCGACCATTGGTTTCGGCATAAACGACGCATACATTCCTTGTTGGAGGGCGAGCGATCGCAGCACCTGACGCAGTGTCATCACGGCATCGGCAGCGGCCAATCCTGATTCGAGTTGCAAGTCGATTTCGTGTTGGCCTACCGCTCCCTCATGGTGGGTGGCATCGACACCGATGTGAAATGAACCCAAGGCACGCACCACTTGTCTCCGAAAATGCGTGTACGAGTCGTTCGTTGCATCGAAATACCCCACTGAGTCGTTCGGCACAAGCACTGGACGGCCGTCGGCATCAGCTTTAAACAAAAAGAACTCGACCTCGGCACTGAGCCGGTATACAAAACCCATTGACGCTGCTTCGTCGACCGCTCGGCGTAACACTCGACGGGGATCGCCTGCATACGGTCTGCCATCTGGTGAGTACACATCACAAATCAGCCGTGCGGTGGGTATATCAGACCCTCCGCTACTGGGCACGATGGCAAACGTTGATTGGTCTGCAATGAGGTACATGTCGGTTTCGGCCACACGGGCGGGACCGTCAAGGGCAGACCCATCGAACCACACCCCATGATCGAGACAATCGGCGATCATACTTGCAGGGATTGTGACATTTTTGAGCATACCCGCAATATCAGTGAACTGTAAACTGACAAACTCAACATGGTGTTGTTGAATCTGCTGGATAACTTCGTCGCTGTTCATAGCAGGGGCGCCTTTCTCCCGTGCGGGTTATTGCTGACGTGCAAACAGTGCATCCACGAAGGTTGTTGCGTCAAACAGTGCGAGGTCGGTCATTTTTTCACCGGTACCGATGTAGCGAACAGGCCGCTGTATCTCTTGGGCAATCGCAAACGCGATGCCGCCTTTGGCGGTTCCATCCATTTTGGTGATTGCGACCGCAGTAACATCTGACGCTGCTGCAAATGCTTTGGCCTGGAGCACACCATTTTGGCCCGTCGTTGCATCAATTACGAGAATAACCTCATGTGGCGCATCAGGCATCTTGCGACGAATGATATTGCGGAGTTTGGTGAGTTCTTGCATGAGATTGACTTTTGCGTGGAGGCGACCCGCGGTATCAATAATCACCACATCACAATCGGTCGTTGTTGCTATTTCCATGGCATCAAACACGACCGCACCGGGATCGCCGCCTTGCCCACGTGATACCACTGGCACGCCCACACGCTGCCCCCAGGCCTCAAGTTGTTCGGCAGCAGCAGCACGGAAGGTGTCCCCCGCGGCAAGCACGACGTTATGTCCGCGTGCGAGGTAGCGATGTGCGAGCTTGGCAATCAGCGTTGTTTTGCCTGCACCGTTTACACCAACCACCAGCACCACATGTGGTTTCGTAGTTTGGGTGACGGGGCGATCTTGGTCTTGCAATATGCGGACCATCTCGTCGTGCAGCATCTGTTGTGCCTCGGCCGGGTCTTTCACACCCGCACGGCGGATGCGTTCTTTGACACGCTTGATCAGCTCGGTGGTTGTGTTGATGCCGACATCTGCCTGCACCAAAAGTGCTTCGATGTCGTCCCATAGTTCTGCAGAAAGGGCAGCCCCAGCAAAAAGCGCAGCAATTTGACCAAAGAAGCTCTTGCGCGTGCGTTCGGTAGCAGTTGAAAGCTGTGCAGCCTCAGTGTCTGCTTCTGCTTCGGTGCGTGGGGCATCAATACCGCGGCCAAAGAGCCGCTTGAAGAGTGACATTACGTAGCCTCGATTGTAGCGGCGACCGATCGTACCGTTTGTGCGACGTATTCGACTTCACTATCCGTAAGCTCTGGGAAGTTGGGCAACGAAAAAACCGTTTGTGACTGACGTTCGGTCACAGGAAGCCCACCGTGTGGAGCGTAGCGCTGGTATATGGGTTGCTGATGCGTCGGCAGCGGATAGTGGATATCAGTCGAAACGCCAGCGGATTTCAGTCGATTCATATACGCATCGCGATGTGCAGATTCGACCACAAAAAGGTGGTACACCGCATCATACCCTGCCGGTGTCGTCGGCAACGTAAGTCCGATGTCTGCACATTGCTCAGCGTAGTACGACGCAATATGAACCCTCCGCGCAGTGCTCGCATCGAGGTGACGGAGCTTGACGGCAAGGAGTGCTGCTTGGAGCTCATCGAGTCGAGAATTCATGCCGGATTCGACCGTCGAGAAGTACTTTCGCTCCCATCCATAGACCCGGAGCTTGCGGAGCTGACGGTCGAGCGCTTCATCAGTGGTCGTGATGGCTCCCCCATCACCGATTGCGCCGAGATTTTTGCTGGGGTAGAAGCTGAACGCAGCCACCGCACCCAAGCTTCCCGCGCGCGCGCCAAGGAGACGCGCACCATGGGCCTGAGCAACATCCTCGATTACGGGTATGCCATGCTGATTGGCGACCGCTAGGATTGCCGGCATGTCTGCCATGAGACCATACAAGTGGACTGGCATGATGGCTTTGGTGCGCGCAGTGATGGCTTGTGTGAGGAGCTGCGGATCCATATTGCGCGTTACAGGGTCGACATCGACAAACACCGGGCGGGCGCCAATAGCGACGATCGCTGCAGTGCCGGGTACACCGGTATTGGCAACGGTAATGACTTCATCACCGACACCGACACCTAATGCAACAAGTCCAAGTTGGATGGCGTCGGTTCCGTTCCCGACCCCGATACAATGTGGAACCTCGCAGTACGCAGCAAAATCAGTCTCGAAGCCCTTCACTGCAGGGCCCAAAATATACGACCCACTCTGCATTACGTGCTGAATGGCATCATCGAGTTCACGCTGGAGTTCAAAATATTGGCGCTTGAAATCACCGAACGGTATCTGCATCAAACTATCCCTCAATGATGGGCAAAAATCCCTTCATCCTTCGTATAACTGAGTATACCAGAAGGACAGCAAACCGGACTTGGCGCATCATTGTGCAGAAGGAGCCACAGCCTGCATTCGGTAGCCGACCGACCGGACAGTCTCGATGGCAACGCCGGTTGCGCCGGACGCAAGGAGCTTCTTTCGCACGTGCGAGATATGAACCCAGACATACTGTGTAGCCTGGTCGTAACGATCGCCCCATACTTCAGCGAGGATGCGCTCATGCGACAGCACCTGGCCAAGGTGATTGGCAAACAAGACGAACATACGAAACTCTATCGGTGTTACATCGACGGGTACGCCCCCGACTTCGATGCATTTACTTTGGAGGAAAGCCACAACATTACCCACCTGCACTTGCGCAACAGGGAGGTCTTCTACCCGCTTGCGACGCAAGACGTTTTGTACCCGCAACCCGATCTCAACCGTGCTAAACGGCTTGACCACATAATCGTCCACTCCAGCGCGCAATGCGTCTAGGAGGTCGTGTTCATGCCGGCTTGCCGTCATCATGATGACCGGTGTGGCGTTCCAGTTACGCACATCACGCACAAATTCGAGACCCGACATATCGGGCAATCGTAAGTCGACCAAAATGACATCGTAGTGTACGCGTTCGACCCGCTCGAGCGCTTCACGGACTGTTGCAACAACATCGGTCGAACCATGCACCTCTGCGAGCGCATGCCGTATAAAACGCGGGAGTACGTCGTCATCATCAATCACGAGTGCATGAAATGCCGTCGTTTGTCCACTCTTGGCTGCCTGAAGGTCATGACGTGCAGTCGGAACGGTGAAGGTTATGATGGAGCCATCGCGTTGGGGCGTTGCATCCATGCGAATACTCCCGCCGTGCGCCTCGACGAAATATTTGCATATCGCCAACCCGAGTCCGACTCCGCCATGCGCTGCATGCTGATGCGCCTGATAGAAACGATCAAAAACGCGCGCGTACTCGTCGTCAGACAGTGGTGTGCCATAATCGCGGACACTAATAGACAGACAGTCTGAATCAAAAAGCACAGGGCCAATCACAATCTCGATGGTTGACATTGGGGCGTATTTGACTGCGTTGTCGATGAGATTCGATAGTACTTGCTCAATCCTCCCGACATCGACGTACATGACTTCGTTTTGGATAAGCGTGACGCGACAACGCGCTTTCCAAGTAGCATCACGACTGATTACCTTTTGTATGAGAACCGACGCATCGATGGTCTCACGCTGCAGCGTGATCCCGTTACGTTCAATATGCGACAAATTCAACACATCGTCGATCAACGTCTGGAGCCGCACCCCTTGTGCCCGTATGAGCTCAATCGTGGGCAATATGCCGTCTCGATGCGGCAACGAAGACGAGTGCAATAAACTTGTGGCACCGATAATTGCAGCGAGCGGGGTACGCAGCTCATGACTAATCATGCTCACGAAATCCGTTTTGAGGCGATCGAGTTCGTGGTACTTACGCATATCCTCAAGGACCAAGAGATATCCCGTCGGGATGATGGGTACTACTTCGTGCCGAACAGGGATCCGTACAGTGCCGAGCTCATGGATAATTTCGCTCCGTGATACTAGTGCATTCTGCATGGCCTTCATGACCGGAAACTCGGACGTGTTGAGTAACTTGCCGCCAAGTGCATAAAATGCCTGTGATTCGAGCAAGGTTGTAATGGTCATACCGCGAGAAACGGTAGGCAGAAGCTGCTGCGCACGCGTGTTTGCCAACAGTACTTCTCCTGTTTTGCTGGTCAACACAAATCCCAACGGCGCACTTTCGATGACCGTTGATAGTCGCTCATCTTCGCGCTTCAATTGTTGAAAGAGGGTGACATTTTCGACCAGAAGCGCAATCAGTTGACGCACGAGTCCATCATCTGCGTGCGTGGCAATGGCGACGACCCCAAATGCATTGTCGAAAAGTTCGATTGGGCTGTAGTGCAATACCGTAGCTCCCCAGACAACATTTTGCACCGGCCCGAGCCGACAGTCATGATACGGTGGCTGGTCAAACACACCGATGACTGGGTCTATCGCAGCGAAACATCGCGGCGGAGTTTCGAGTCGGGAGTCATCGTTGAGCCACAGGAACACAGCAGGTAACGAGTACTCGTGACGGACAGTGTCGGCCAGCAATTGCAGTGGCTCATGGGATTGTTGCAGTTTTGGGAGGGCGTCAACGACGCGTTGCCCGGCCTCGAGCCGCTGATTCAGCATCTGCATTTGCGTGAGTCGGATTGCGAGGGTGTCGGTCAATTGTTGCGCGGCTGTTTCGGCTGCTACCAACGCACGATTCATTCTGGTTTGGCGGTAATATCCTACCGTGATGAGTGCCATCGCAAGGAGTGCGAGGAACATCAATATGCTATTTATGAGTACCACTTGATTCGAAAACACGGTAGCTTCGTCTCGAATCTGCATTTCATGCAGGTGCGCAGCAGTGCGGATGTCCGTGATCTTTCTGCGCACATATTCATATCTCATGCGATTCACATTTTGGGCAAACTCACGCTGCGCTGCTTCGATCTGACCAGCCTCGACCAGCGACATTTGGTACTCAGGATGTTGTTGCCGCCACTCTCGGATAAGTGCTTCGAGTTCCGCACGTGCAACTTCGAGCTTGCCGTCAGATTGCAAGCTTATATTGCGTTGTAGCGCAATCGTTGCAATTTGCAATCGTTCATACGCCTGCAAATAATCTTGCCGAAAGATGGCATCTTGGGTAATCAGATATCCGCGCGCGGCTGCCCGCATCTCGAGGAGCGCGGATGCAACAGCGTCGATGTCGTGCGTTATCTCGTTGTACACGGTACGACGGTCGCGCATCGTGCTGATACTGGCTTCTCGCCAGGTAGGAATAATCAACAAAATACACAGAATGAGATATATCGTCACCACCGCCACAATCGTCAGTCGCGGTGTTCGTAGCGGTGTGGAAGTCACGTTCTTCATCGTCACGGTACTCGTACATGTGTCAGGTAGCCGAACAGCTCTCCACACATTGTAATCGTTTCGTAGTCACCGATCGGCTCGAGACCCTGCTCGACATATTCGCGCTCAAGAAATCGCTCGGGGATGTACAACAGGTAGACCTCACTGCCACGTACCGACGCAAAGTCAAATGGCTCTTCGGGCAAGTGATTCGAGAATTGCAGTGTCTCGTTCAAGTACTCAAATGACTTCCATGTACCAGCGTGTACATCGTTGCGTTGCCCGACGATGATAACCGTGGTGTCACGAACCGGCTTTTCCGATAGAAATCGTGCCGCTGCTCCTGCACGTTGTGTCTGCGTATCTACTCCATAGCGACAAATCAACGCAAGGCGATTTACGTAGATTTCACTGTTGATCACCAATATTGCTGCAACTATCCCCG
>CAIZHO010000134.1 GCA_903932805.1 uncultured Roseiflexaceae bacterium
AAATAACAGAAAAGTACCGGTGTGGAGCAGCGTGCCATTGACGGTGCGTTGCGGATCTGGCAGGCTTGCGGGTCGGGCAAACGCCGCAGCTGCCTCGCTAATGACATGGATGCGTGCCGGGTCGATGTCGAGGAGTTGCACGATATCGCGCTTGGTCGACTGCGACACGGCGATGATGGCATCTGCGCGGGCACTACTGGCACGGATCCGACCATAGACTGCGCGCGCTGCGTCGTCGAGCAAATCGTCGAAGTGGAGGAAGGCGAGATCGTGGATGGTCACTACCGCGGGGAACGTGCGTACCGTTGGGGCGATGAAATCGGGGAACAACACCACCGAGGGGCGACGCAGCCCTATCTCGATGGGTAAGGTGAACGCCTCGGCACGGTGGTGCGGCGGGGTGTAGAGGCTCGCATGCTGCGCCCGTGGCGAATCCGTCAATGCGCCACGCTGGCGGCGGCTCTGCAATATAAGTAGCGGGGGGAATGTATCGTCGCCACACCAGGCGTTGATGAGTTGCTGTGTGTAGTGCGGAATGCCGCCGTTGCGGTAGGCATTCAGCCGTGCATCAATGGCAATGGTCATGCCGGTACCTCGAGCATCAGCCCATCGAATCCTGGTTGGATGTGCGTCGGCAGACGATCGATGAGGGTCGCATGCAGAATGTCGTGGGTGAGGTGTACATAATATGCACGGCGCGGACCGATGCGATCCACATATGCCTGTGCTTGATCGAACGACAAGTGCATTGGGTGAGGGTCGTCACGCAAGGCATTGATGATGAGGGTGTCGACCCCTGCGAGTGCGCGGACAACCTCGGCATCGATGCTGCTCGCATCGGTGATATAGGCGAGATTGCCGATGCGATACCCAAAAATATCGAGTGTGCCATGGGTGATGGGCAAGACCGTAATTGGAACTCCTGCAAGAGTGAGTGTTTGCCACGGGGTGAGCTCGTGCATGGTCAGATTGGGTCGTGACGAACCGCCGTTGTTATTGTCGAACGCGTAGTAGTAGCGTTTTTTGACAGCCTCGATGGTACGGCGCCTGCCATACACCGGCATGGGCGTGTCCATCCGATAGTTGAGGGGGCGCAGGTCGTCTATACCACCGATATGATCTTGGTGTTCGTGCGTCAGGAGGACGGCGTGGAGTGATTTGGTACCAGCGCGCAACAGTTGCTGGCGCATATCGGGGCCTGCGTCGATGAGGATGTTGCCATCGGGGGTTTCGATCAGGGCGGCGGTGCGGAGGCGCATGTCGCGGCTATCGGTCGAGGTACACACCGGGCATGTACAGCCGATCATGGGTATACCCGTGGAAGTACCGGTGCCCAAGAGAGTGACGCGCATGACTTACTCGCAACGAATGAATATATGTGTAGTATAAAACATTCTGTTCGTCTGCTGGGGCTGTGGGTGCGTCGGAGCGCGCATTTGCGAGTATAATAGGCACATTCGCGCATGATGTGATCAGGAGTGCGTCACTATGTCCACCATTCCCGTTCGTACCCCAGAAGCCGCCCGCACCGATGGATTGCGGCGTTTAGCAACGGTCTTCCACGCCAGCGATTTGGTCTGGTTGGTCGAGGCGTCCTATGATGCATATACGCAAATGTGGCACTTCGACATGCTCCGGCAGGGAGCACAGGGGAGCTGGGTCATCCAGCGCTACAGCTACGATCGTCACAACGACATCCAACACTACCGTGGCGAACGCACGGTTCCCAATGACCAGTTGCATGCGATCCGTGCCAAAGCGGAACGCTACGACAGCGCGCGTTGGGCAGACGGCTCGGTCCCAGCCTAAGGCATGGCCGGTATGATACCTGGCCGGGGCGTCGTCGCACGCCCCGGTACTTTTTTTGACAAAAAAAGGAATGACGAATGACCGTACAGCCATGGTCTGCACAAGACGTCTTTCGGATTGAGGCGATTGAACAACCGGTTTGGAGTCCCGATGGAAGCGCCCTCTGTTATGTCCGCGCAACCCCAGACGAATCCAAAAACAGCACCAAACGGGTGCTCTGGTTGCGCACTGCGGCAGGCGTACAGAAGCGCTTTAGCGCAGGGACGGCGGTCGATCGGACCCCACGCTGGAGCCCTGATGGCCGCCGGATAGGCTTTTTGTCCAATCGCGGTGGCGATGGGATGGCGTTGTATCTGATTGATCGCGATGGCGGCGAGGCAGAACTGTTGGTCAGTATCCCAACAGGGATTAGTGACTTCGTCTGGAGTCCCGACGGGACGCAGATTGTCTGTGTGAGTGCGTTGTCGGCCGCAGACATTGCTGCTGAAGCGGCTCCGAAGGTCGTCATGACCACTCCACTCGAACGTGAACAAGCCGCCGCACGGACTGCGCAGGCTGCCAAGGAGCGTATCGATCCCCGTGTTATCACCGAGTTGCCGTTCCGTACGGGGACCGATTACATCGACGGCAAGCGCGGCCACCTCTATGTCGTCACCGTGGCCGTCGGCGCTGCATCATTGCGGCGTGTAACGACAGATAATCGTGACTATGGTGCACCGTGCTGGAGTACCGACAGTCAGTCGTTGTATGCCGTCTGCAAAGGCGACACGGCGACCACAGACTACTTCGTTGGGAGTGCGTTGGTGCATATCGTACTGACACAACCTGAAGCGACCTTTACCGTGACCCCTGATGCAACCTGGTCGATCTACGATCCACAACTCTCCCCCGATGGGAAGTGGTTGGCTGCGGTCGCGCAGCGCTCGCAGCAACCGTTCTACAGCGCAGCAGTTTTGGTGGTGCGCGCCGTGCACGAGTCACAATGGCGTGTGCTTGACACACAAGATGCGACGATTGGGACCTGGCATTGGCTCCCCGATAGCAGCGGTATCGCACACGTCGCCGAGTGGCACGGGAGCGCTGGCATTGCCATGGTACCCGTTGGTGCCATGCCGGCCATGAAGATCTCTGCGCCGACGGTGGCAGCGGGCGAAGTCATCGAGGATTTTGCGATACGCCACGACGGCGCGATTGCATACATCAGCGGGTCGCCGGCTTCACCGTGCGAGGCCTGGGTGACCGAAGCAACCGGGACCCAACGTATCAGCCCGTGGGCAGCGGATTGGCACAGCGATCGTCACACGGTACCGTTCCAAGAGCTGTGGTACACCGCACCAGACGGTCAACGGGTGCAGGGATGGTTATTGCCCCCTGCGACGCCGGTTGACGGGTCGGCAGGTTTGATTCTGCACATCCACGGCGGACCGCATGCGATGTGGAGCCCCGGCACGCGCTCGATGTGGCTGGAGTGGCAAGCGACCGCAGGTGCAGGCTTTTATGTGTTCTTTTGTAATCCACGCGGTTCCGAAGGGTATGGCGCAGCATTTCAAGCGGCTTCCATGGGCAAGTGGGGGAGTGCCGATCAGCAGGATTTCGAAGCAGGTATCGACGCCGTGTTGGCGACGGGAGCAGCCATCGACCCTGCACGCATTGGTGTGACTGGGGGTTCGTATGGCGGCTTCATGACGACGTGGCTGATCGGGCATAGTACACGCTTTGCGGCAGCCGTATCGGTCAGAGGCGTCTACAATTTGCTCACACAGCATAGTATGAGCGATGCCTACGAACTCATCGAGTACTCGTTTGACATGCTGCCGTGGCGCGATGCGCATGCGTTGTGGGACAAATCGCCGATTGCGTCGGTAGCGCAGATGACGGCACCATTGCTGATTATTCACAGCGAGCAAGACTACCGCGTACCCATTGGCGAGGCAGAGCAACTTTACACGCTGTTACGGCGTCTCGGTCGTACGGTCGAGTTTGTCCGTTACCCGCGTGAAGGGCACGAACTCACACGCAGCGGTGAACCGCTCCACAAAATCGACCACATGCAACGTACCATTGCCTGGTTTGTACGCTTCATCGGTGCTTAACCACCCGCAGCGTATGGGAAGAAAGGGATACCCCATGTCTGAATCCATCGTCCGCATCCGGATGCGCACCATGCAACTTCTCGAGGCGACCCTCAGACTGGTCGACGAGTTGACTGCAGGTCGTGCCGACGCACCCGAACGCCAGATTGTGGTACAGACACGCGATCACCTTGAAGATCCCTTTTTGGTCGTAGTTGCGGGTGAGTTTAATGCAGGCAAATCGAGTCTCATCAATGCGATTTTGGGGAGCACCGTGATGCCCGAAGGGGCGACACCGACGACCGATGCGGTCACGGTGCTCCGCTATGCGCCCGAGGCACTTGCGTTGTCGCAACGACCGGGTTGGGTTGTTCGTGCGTTGCCAGTCCCACTACTCAAACGCCTTTCGATTGTCGATACCCCTGGTACCAATGCGGTATTACGGCACCACGAAGCACTGACCCGCGATATCGTGCCGCGTGCCGATGTGGTCTTGTTTGCCACATCGGCAGACCGACCGTTTAGCGAGACCGAGCGTGCGTTCTTGGCTATGCTTCACGAATGGCGTCGGCGTGTGGTCATGGTCATCAACAAAATCGATTTGCTTACGCCGACAGAGCGATCCGATGTCGAAGCATTTGTGCGCACACAGGCAACGCACCTGTTTGGCGAAAGCCCGCTGATACTGTCTGTATCGGCACGCAACGCACGGAGTGACGATGCATCCCTCCGTGATGCATCGGGTATGGCTGCACTACAGACCTACCTCAACGAACAACTCGACGATCGTGCCCGGCTCGAGATCCGTCTTCCATCACCCTTGGGGGTTGTTGCGCAGACGATCTTGGTGATGCGCCAGCAACTGGCCAGTCAACAGGCGGTGGTGGATGAGGACGTACTGGTCGTCGCGCACCTCGAGCGGCAGCGCGAGCAGTTTTTTGTGGATATGCGGCGTGATATCGGTGGCCATCGGGCCAGTCTCGCCGAGGCGTTGAGTGATGCTGAATTGCGTGGCATGGCGTTTTTTGATGAACATATTCGTCTGCTCAATCTGCATCGGTTGTTGCGTGGTGATATGTTGCAACAGGCGTTCGAGCGAGAGGTCGCAGCTGATTTGGCCACCCAAATCGACACCCGTGCACAAGCACTCGTTGACTGGATGATCGAACGCAACGTGCAACTCTGGCAGGGGGTCAGCGACTACATTCGGCGGCAGAGTCGGCCCCAGGCAGATGTCATCGGTGGGGGCATGACCGTTTTTCAATACAATCGGCAGAGTCTGATTCGCGACATGGTTGATGCCGCCGGTACGATCGTGGCATCGTATGACCGGAGCGCAGAGGCAGCGAAAATTTCGGCAGATCTCAAAAACGCAGTCACAACGACCGCGCTGGTTCAGGTTGGAGCGATCGGATTGGGTGCGTTGATTGCGACACTCCTCAAAGGAGCGGTCTTCGACACCACCGGCGTCGTCGCGGCGAGTGTGATTGCGTTGGGTGGGTTGTACATCATCCCGGCGCGCCGCACCGCCCTCAAAAAAGAGCTCCATCAACGCCTTGCAACCGTCCGTCAACAGTTGATGGAGCGTATTGATACGCAATTCGACGAAGAACTCCGCCGCATGGACACGCGTGTACGCGATGCACTCGGGCCATACACGCGTCTGGTGGCGAGTGAGGCAACTCGGCTTGATGCTGCCGCTCACACGATAGCTGCTATCGACGACGAGCTCGCCAATGTGCATGCAGATATCCACAATGCAATCGCACTAGGCGTCAGGAACCCAACAGCGTAGCCACGTGGCGTTGTTGGATGGGGCCATGTGATAGGGCGGGCTGTCTGCGGGGATGATGATGCTGTCGCCGCGCTGCAACGGGTGTATCCCGTGCGCATCGGTGAGCACGCATGCGCCATCGATGAGGGTCAAAATTTCGAACGAATCTGCGTTGCGCGTCCAGTGCTGGGCGTGCGCAGTTGCAATCCGTTCCATCACAAAATACGGCGAACGGACCAGTTCTTCGTGCCCGCTGCCCAGCACAACCGGGGTGCTGTGGGCGGGACGATTGTTGTCAAGGTGCGATACCGCTAATGCTTGCGGGATGTGCAACGTGCGTAGGTTGCCGTGATCGTCACGACGCAGATAATCGTAGACCCGGTAGGTCAAGTCTGAGGTCTGCTGGATTTCGAACAGAAAAACCCCCGCATTAATCGCGTGGATGGTGCCGGCTGGGACGCAAATCGTGTCCCCTGCGTGGATGGGAACGTGGCGCAGGTGTTGTGTCAGCGTGCCGTCGGCTATTGCAGCGGCGTATGCGTCGCGTGTCAGTGGGGCGTTGAGTCCATGAATGACATCACTGCCCGGTTGTGTCCCAATGATGTACCAGGCCTCGGTTTTGCCATGAAATCCGGTGTGCGCCTCGTAGGTGTGGGCATAGGTATCGTCGGGGTGGACCTGAACGGACAATGCTTGGCCTGCATCGATGAACTTGGCAAGCAGGGGGAAGTCGTCACCGTATCGCGCGTAGGAACGTGCGCCGACCAGTGCTGTTTGATGCCGTGCAACCAGCGCACGCAAGGTCGTTCCACGGTGTACCCCGGTGGTAATGATGTTGTCGTTGTAGACTT
>CAIZHO010000135.1 GCA_903932805.1 uncultured Roseiflexaceae bacterium
ACAAGCAACGACGTACCATCAGGTGCCACATCGCACAGCCGTACAACACTCATCGCGGTCGTTTGGTCTGCTGCAATGCGCAGAGTGATATGGGGGAAGCCCAGAACATCGACCGATTCCGTACACGGTGGTCCGTCAAACGTCAGCGCACGACCATCTTCGCCACGCTGATCTGGTGGATAATCGCCAGGAGTCGCATACGAGCACCACATCCCTGCATCTGCTCCATGCCGCAAATCTGTCCCAATTAACGGGTACACCGGTGCCTGCACCGTTGCAGTCAACCCTGCCGCTCCGAGGTACCATTGCTCGGTGTGACATGCTTCTGATGGCCATGCTGTATCCGCAATCCATCGGCCGGGCCGCTCCGGATACCAACTTGCCGGCCGTACCGACTCTTGCAGGTACGTCGTCAGCATCGGTTCGTCCATGATGCCGGTGTCCTCTGCCGACAACCAGTGCTTCCACCACCGGATTGCCTCATCTTGGAACCCAATGGCTGGGCCCGGCGACCCTGCCTCGGGGTATGTGTGTGCCCACGGGCCCACCAGCCCTTTGCGCGGCACCTTCAACCCTTCTATGAGGCGAAATACTGCATTCGTATAACCGTCTGCCCAGCCACCGACCGCATAGACAGGGCAAGCGATCTGAGAGAAATCTTGGCATACCGACCCTTGCTGCCAATAGGCATCGCGTCGTTGGTGTGCCAGCCAAATTTCGCTATAGCGCGGCGTTTCTTCGATTCGACTCAGCCACATTTCGCGCCAGTGTGTGCCGACCACAGCAGGGTCTGGTGGCCGGCTATTGTAGGCCAGCATGACCGAAGCCCAAGGCAACATATCGACTGCGAGCAAACATCCGCCCATATAATGCACATCGTCTGCATACCGGTCATCGGTCGAACAAACCGTGATAATTGCCTTGAGTGCTGGCGGGCGCAAGGCGGCCACTTGCAATGCATTAAACCCACCCCACGAAATCCCAAACATCCCGACATTGCCTGTGCACCATGACTGCGCCGCAATCCAGGCAATGACCGCACACGCATCTGCCTGTTCGGCCGGCAAATACTCATCGTAGAGGATCCCGTCCGAATCACCACTGCCGCGCATATCAACGCGTACTGCTGCAATCCCGTGGGCAGCCAGGTATGGGTGTCGGACGGCGTCTCGGCGATACGTTCCGTCACTGCGCCGATACGGCAGGTACTCGAGCACAGCAGGTACGGGCACGTGTTCAGCATTGGCAGGCAGGATAATACGCGCTGCCAACCGAGTCCCGTCTGCGAGGGGTATCCATACCGGATCGTAAACGGTCAATCCATCACGGAGTTCTGGATGTTCATGCATGGGTTGCTCGAATCTCTGCTGCAGCACGTTGGCCGCTCACCAGTGCGCCATGGACACTCGCAGGGTGTCCGTCGAGCGCAGTTGCCTCGCCAGCGAAATGGATTCGTCCTTCGGCGCAGGCTAATGCAGCCCGCGCCGAAAAAGCACCCACGGGAACCGAACTATACCCACCCATGGTCCACGGATCGGCAGACCAGTCCACCAGTTCCCACGAGACAAGCGTCTCGTCCACAACTGCACCGAACACTGCACGCAACGCTGCCCGACAGTATGCTTCAGGCGCTGGACTCGCCCGCAGTGCATCGGCCCGTGGCCCCGTAAAAAACCCGACCAATAACGGCCGTTCGGGGTCGATAGTCCACCACACCGGTGCGGGGTCGTTGAGGGTGAGAAACGTCGTCTGTGGCCCCCAAAACGGCTGACGAAAGCGCATTAATACCTTACACGCACTATGCATTTCGAGGGCGTGAATAGCCGCGTGTTTGGCAGGGCTTAGGGCAGGTTCAAACGACAGAAGCCCACGTTGGAGCAACGCCAAGGGTATCGTCACGACGACCCGCCGTGCATGAAAGACGCTCCCGTTTTGGCATTCAACGGTCACATCTGTCGGATTATGTGTGACGCGCGTTACTGCATGCTGTCGGTGTATATCCAGTCCTGTGGCAAACCATTCAACAATACGCGCATAACCGTTGCGGATGTGGTAATCATCACCACCTTCAACCTGTTGTGCAGCAAATTCCGACTGCATCGCATAAACGCTCCCACGGGCAGGTGTGGTCGCACTGGCGTGTGCATACCGAATATCAGCCAGATGTCGCGCAATATCCGCATACCCTGACGCATCGAGCCAATCGGCAAACGAGATATCTGGTCCTTGGTATGCCATGATTTGTGTGTCTAGGGTGTCGAGGCGCGAGATGTCCGTGACGTTTTCGAGCACACGAGCGTCGTGTAGAGCGTCGTTGTACCAAATACG
>CAIZHO010000136.1 GCA_903932805.1 uncultured Roseiflexaceae bacterium
ATCAAAGACGCCGTCGGTGATTTTCTGTATGAACAAACCAAGCGTCGCCCCGTGGTATTGCCCATCGTCACCGAAATCTAAACCCACGAACCTACCCCGTACGCGGTGGCACAGCCACTACGTACGGGGATTTTTGTGTATCAATCGTTGATACAGTGCGTCGCTTCGTTCTTTCGTTTGCTCGCGAAAGGAAAGTGACGTGATGTCTGCGATGACCATGACGACCGCATCCTCGTGGTTATCTCGGTAATACCCCGCAACGGTGTGCATGATGAAAAACCCGTATTTGGCATAGAGCTGCTGCGCAGCCATGTTTGAGGTGCGTACCTCGAGGGTCAGACTGCGCACACCGAGATCGTATGCGTGTTCGATGAGTGCTAACAGCAGTAACTCGCCGACACCCTGGCGCCGATGTTCTGGCAAGACCGCGAGTGTGGTGATATGCCCATCCGTCGGTGTACGCATAATCCCTGCATGCCCGACAATCGTGCCGCTGAGTGGTGCAGGTGCGCCGTCGGACTGCCCTAACATGCCAAATAGGCGTGTGCGGACCGAATGGAGCGGTGGCGGCACGGGGGGAGTATCGGCCACAAGAAACCGCGCAACCACATAGCGGCTACGCTGTGGAGCGCGGAGTTCTTGGCGGTAAGTATCTATTGACCATGGCATCGAAAAACTGCTTGTATCGATGGCATGGACGTCGTCGAGGTCTGCTTCGCGGAGATGATCTATCGCGTAGCGCACCATGACGGATTACTTGATAGGCTTGGCGGATGTAACATTCAAGATGGCAGAGTAGGCGCCGTCACGACCGAATTGCCCACCACTTTGGAAGTTGCCGGTGACTTCGACTTTGCCCCAGACAAAGCTGTTGTTCGGACCGACCGTCAATTGCGCAGATTGGTCTGGTGGGAACCCTTCCATCCAGATGATTTTACCAATCGGTTGCGGGCTCGAACCATCTTCTTCGACCGCGACACCCTCGGCTAATACATAAATCACCGAGTTCCAGAAATAATACCCTTGGGTGGTGACGGTCTGTCCTGAGTACGGAGCTCCGTTGTCGGCCAGCTCGAAAATCGATACTTTGCCCTCGCCGAGGCTTTCGTTGGCGACGCGTGATTCGACTCGTTTGATTTGTTCAATGATTTCGGATTTGGTTACCGCGATGCGGTGTTTATAGACACCGCCGGCACCATAGGCACCTGATTCAATGCGACCGGTAAGCTTCACAAAGCCATAGACAGAATCGCCAGGACGATGCAAATTCATGGTTACGTCGGGTGCGATATTGTCGACCCAAATGGCATCGCCGAGCGGTTGTGCGTCGAGCCCATTATCGAGGGTACTAACGCCCGCTGCCATAATCGAAATAGGTTCTGCGCCAGTTTTGGAGAGATATGCTCCGGCGATGGTGATGTCTTTGCCGACGTATGTGGCAATGTCTTTGGTGACATCTGCAATATGAAGCGTGTCATCCCCAAAGAGCCCACAACTGGTGACCAGAGCAGCAGTCAACAACAGGACAAAAAAACGACGCATCAGGACCATAACCAACCTCTTTGAAAAAATCATTGTCACAATGATACCATACTCCACCGATGGAACACGCAAAGGGGATGCATACCGATGCCGACACAGTGTTATATAATAGATAAAACACCTCACACCTGCGAGTTCCCATGACTGAGTACATCACCATTAAAGGCGCACGCGGTGGACTGCGGCTGCACATTCTCGATACCTGTGAGTGGACCGATGCGTTCATGGCCCTCCAGAAGCAACTCACCGATGGCGCTGCGTTGTTACAAGGGATGAAGCTTTCGCTCGATTTGGGGCATCGTGAGCTCAGCCCACAGGCGCTCGACGAACTCCATACCGTGATGCGCACCTACCAGAACGAGCCGGTCGACATCCTGTCTGAGTCGCGTACGGTCCGCGCCGAGGCCCGCACGATGGGATTCATCGCCAAACCCCCCATGCCCAAGAGCACCACTGTCGAGGACGAACAGACCAGCACCGTGATGACCCGCAACGTACGTTCCGGGCAAATCGTCCGACATCACGGCGATGTGATGCTCCTCGGTGATGTCAACGCCGGTGCCGAGGTCATTGCATCGGGGAGCGTGATGGTGTTTGGCCGGGTACGCGGCGTAATTCACGCAGGAGCAATGGGCGATCGCAGTGCGGTCATTTGCGCTATCGAGCTCTCTGCAACGCAGTTGCGCATCGCCGATTTGCGTGCCCGCGCCCCTGAGGACCAGGGGCACAAGGTCCCCGAAATCGCCTGTATCGAAGATACCCATATCGCCGTCCACGCATGGCACGAATATCGCCGCTAATCGACGTATAGACACAATGGGAGCAACCATCATGGCGAAAGTCATTACCATTACCTCGGGCAAAGGCGGAGTCGGCAAAACCACTTCTACGGCCAATCTGGGTACCGCATTGGCGATGCTCGGCAAAAAAGTCATCGTTGTCGACGCCGACATCGGTTTGCGCAACCTCGATGTGGTGCTGGGACTCGAAAATCGTATCGTGTACGACCTCGTCGATGTCATCGAGGGCAACTGTCGCTTGCGCCAGGCGCTCATCAAAGACAAGCACAACGGCGAGTTGTACCTCTTGCCTGCAGCCCAGACCAAAGACAAAGATGCCGTTTCGCAGGATGAGATGATCGAACTCGTCGATCAGCTGCGCAGTGAAGCAGATTACGTCATCATTGACAGCCCAGCCGGGATCGAGAGTGGCTTCAAGAATGCCATTGCCGGGGCAGATGAGGTCATTATTGTGACCACCCCAGAAGTGTCGGCTGTGCGCGATGCTGATCGGATTATTGGCCTGTGCGAGGCGGCCGGCAAAGGGCATCCACGGCTCATCATTAATCGACTGCGCCCAAAGATGGTGCGTAGCGGCGAAATGATGTCGGTCGAAGACCTGCTCCAAATCTTGGCCATCGACCTCATCGGCATAATCCCAGACGACGAGGCAGTCATTACGGCCACCAACCGTGGCGAAGTGCTCGTACTCGAGAAGAGTTCGAAGACCGGCAAATACTACATGGACATCGCGCGCCGAATCACCGGCGAGTCCATCAAAATAGACCCCATTGAAGACAACCCATCACTGATGGAGCGTCTGTCGGGATTGTTCCAGGGCAAACGATAAGCATTTCGTACGAAAGGAGTCCGCTATGGGATTCTTTGGTCGCAATAAAGGGTCTGCTGAAGCTGCCCGTAATCGCCTGCTGAGTGTGCTGGTGTCTGACCGGGTCAAATTGACCCCCGATATGATGAACCGCATGAAGGCAGAGCTCTGCGAAGTCATTCGCCGCTATGTGCCCGGCATCGACGCCGAAGCAATTGCCATCAGTGTGACCCAAACCGAAAACAACATGGATCAACTCGAGACGCGCATCCCGATTGCACGCAATCGGGGCTGATACACGCACAGCATTGGGTGACTCAGTTCCTCTTCCCACAGCGCGTCGAGATGTGACGCCTGCGTTCTGATGTGAGGCTGCCATGGATTCACCCCGCCCGAGTATTGTCTTTAGCTCAACGATGAAGTGGCTCGCAGCAGGCATAACGATTGGGTTGGCCTACGTCCTCTACACTGCAGTACACGATGTCGCACTGGTGTTTTTTGGTGCTGCCGTGTTCGCGTATATCTTCGCGCCGATTGTGGATTTCTTCGCACCATATACCCGTCAATCGCGTATGCTTGCGACGACCTTGCTGTATCTCATCATGGCCGCGGTGGGAGCGATTATCATCGCGCAGCTCGGTCCCATCGTGACAGCACAATACCGTAGCCTGCGTGCCGATTTGCCCAATGCTTTGGAAGTACTCGATGCGTGGTCACTCGTCGTTGCAGGGACGACCATCCCCGTAGGGGCACACGTCAAAGAGTTGCTCACCGAACGGGTGATGGCCATCCCTGCGAACTTGCCGTCGTTGGTCGTCGACGCAATACACGGGTTCTTGCATCTGCTGGCGTTTCTCATCACGAGTTTCTTCCTCATGATGAACGGCAAGCAGGTTGCCCGGACACTGGTCAACCTCGTCCCCAAAATCCATCAAGCCGAGGTCCGTTATGTCGGTGGTCATATCAACGGCATCCTCCGTGGCTACATCCGCGGGACGCTGCTGCTCATCCCCATTATGGCGGTCCTGACGACGATTGCCTTGTGGTTGCTCGGGGTACGTTATGCGCTGCTCATCGGGATTGTCAGCGGTGTGGTCGAGATATTACCCATCATCGGCCCATGGTCTGCCGCGGCGTTCGCCATCATCATGGCAGTCTTTCAGAGCCCATTACCGTTCGGCGATACCGTCTTTATGGTCGCAGCGGTGATTGGTGCGGTGTACTTTTCGCTCCGGATGTTTGAGGACTATGTCATCATCCCGGCAGTCGTCGGTCCAGCGGTGCATCTCCACCCCATTCTGGTCATCGCTGCGATCCTCGCCGGTGCCGAAATCGGCGGCATCCTTGGCCTCTTTTTGGCCATCCCGTTCATGTCGGTCATGCAGTACATGCTCCGCTGGGTCTATCACAAACTGATCAGCTCCGATACACTCCCTGACGGCCACTGACAGCCACCCCAACAACAAACCGCCCGCAGTGCACATGCACTGCGGGCGGTGTTGTGAGTGTCCTAGATTTTGACGCTGACGTTGCGGAAGCCGGCATCGACGTAGATAATCTCGCCGGTGGTGGCCGATGCCAGGTCACTACAGAGGAACATGGCCATGTTGCCGACGTCTTCTTGGGTGACCAAGCGGCGCAACGGAGCAACGTCGGGGAAGTTTTTGAGCAGATCCTTGAATCCCGAAATCCCGCTGGCTGCCAAGGTGCGGATCGGCCCAGCACTGATGGCGTTGCAGCGGATGTTGTCGGGACCGAGGTCGCTGGCCAGATAGCGCACGCTGGCCTCGAGGGCTGCTTTGGCGACGCCCATGACGTTGTAGTTCTGGGCGACCTGCTGCGAGCCGTGGTAGGTCAGGGTGAGGACGGAACCGCCATTGTTGAGCAATGGGCGGGCGGCTTTGACGACGGCAGTCAACGAGTAGACGCTGATGTCCATCGCAATGCGGAATCCCTCACGGGTGACATTGAGGTAATCACCAGCAAGTTCTTCTTTTTTGGCGAAGCCAATAGCGTGGATGATGATGTCGAACGTGCCCCAGCGGTTTTTGATGGCGACCATCAGATTGTCGATATCGGCATCGTTGTCTACGTTGCAGGGTTCGATGAAGTCGACGCCCAGGCTGGCTGCCAAGGGACGCACGCGCTTTTCGATGGCATCGCCGACGTAGGTGAAGCACAGCTCCGCTCCTTCGGCGTGGAAGGCCTTCGAAATGCCCCAGGCAATCGAGTTGTCATTGGCGAGGCCCATGATGAGGGCCCGTTTGCCGGTGAGTAATCCCATGTGTGTGGCTCCTTGTAACAGCACTCCGCAACGACCGGAGTGGAATTATCCGCGCGCAGGGACGTCGAGAATATGGTCGATGAAGCCATATTCCTTGGCTTCGGTAGGGGTCATGAACTTATCGCGCGAGAAGTCGCGTGTGATTTCTTCGGGCGTGCGACCCGTGTCTGCCGACAACAACCCGTTGCCCACCGTCTGCAGGCGCAACAACTCTTGGACCATACGCTCGACGTCGGGGGCATAGCCCTGCGCACCACCACCGGCCGGGTGGAAGTGGATGGTCGAGTGCGGCAATGCGTAGCGCTTGCCCTTGGTGCCACCAGCCAACAGAATCGTGGCCATGCTGCCCGCGCGACCCACACAGACCGTGTTGACGTCGGGGTTGATGATGTGCATGGTGTCGTAGATGGCCAAGCCATCTCGGACGCTGCCGCCTGGGCTGTTGATGTAGAACCAGATGTCGCGCTTCGAATCCTGGTGCTGCAGATACAACAACTGGGCAACGATCGACGATGCAACGTCGTCGTCGATGGGTGCGGCCAACATAATGACCCGCTCTTGGAGCAGGCGTGAGTACAGGTCCCAGCCGCGTTCGCCCCGGGGGGTGCGCTCGACGACACTTGGTATAACAGGCATGGTGTTCTCCTCCAGATGCGCATGGGCATGCCCAATGCTCTAGAAGTATACCATAAAGCGTTTTTTGACGAATACCGCGCGCCGGAGGAAATACATATTGAGCAGGGTTTATTGCATTGAAAAGGGAAAATAATCGAGCAGGGTTTATTGCAATAAACCCTGCCCAAAAGAAACCCCGCGTGAATGCAACATTACCCGCGCTGATAGACCACCTTGCCGCCGAGGATGGTGGTGGTGACTTTGATCTGCAGGATTTCTTCGTCGCTACAGGTCAGGTAGTCGCGGTCCAGCACTGCCATGTCGGCCAACATGCCGGGCATCAAGATGCCCTTGAGGTGCTCTTCGCGGGTCAACCAGGTCGGGCTAGCGGTGTAGGAGCGCAGCGCTTCCATGCGGCTGATGGCTTCTTGCGGTGCAATCACCGTGCCCTTGTGGGTTTTGCGCGTTACCAAGCTGTACAAGCTGATGAACGGATTGTAGTGGAACGTGCTAGGGATGTCGCTCGAAGCAATCATCGGGATGCCACGCTTGAGGTACGTCTTGGCCGGTTTGTACTCGTGGGCCAGCTCTTCGCCGACGTCGCGGAACAGATCGTCGCCCTCGAAGTAGATGAACGTCGGCTGGATAACGGCGCCGATTTTGTACTTGGCCATGGCATCCAACGATGGCTCACTGGCGAAGTATGCATGGATGATGTTGTGGCGGTGGTCGCGTGGGTTGGCTGCCACGGCATCGGCAAAGGCCAGTGCCGACTCGTGGTGGGCGCGGTCACCAATTGCATGGATGCCGATGTCCCAGCCCAGGTCGTGCCCGCGCTTGAAGTAGCGGCGCAGATCGGCCGGGTTGAGCCGGTTGAAGTCGCGCACCGTCGTCTCGCCGACGAACGGGTTGAACATCCACGCCGTGCGGCTGGTGGTACCGCCGTCGACGGCCATCTTGAGGGCCGTCATGCGCAACATGTCGTCGCCCAAACCGCTCCAGATGCCCAAATTGGCAGCTCGGTCGTCGAGCTCGGCTTCGTTTTCTTCTTCGCGGAACCCGTGCCACGACGGCATCAGCGACGCACGCAGGCGCAATTTGCCTTCGCGGTGGGCTGCCATGTAACCACGGATTTCCCACGGGTACAGCCCGGGCTCTTGGATGCTGGTGATGCCGTAGGTCAAATACTGCGCACCGGCTTTGTCGATGGCCTCGACGCACTGCTCTTGGGTGACGGCCGGCAGCAGGTTGCGTACCAGCAGTTTGGCGGCGGCGCGCAAAATGCCGTTGGGTGTGCCATCGGGGAACCGCTCGATTGACCCGCCGGCCGGATCAGGCGTATTGGCGTCGACGCCTGCCATGCGCAAGGCCACGCTATTGACCGTGTCCATGTTGAAGAAGCGCTTGAGCAACACCGGGTGCTTGTCGGTGGCGCTGTCGATGTCGGCGCGGGTCGGTACGCGGTTTTCGACCAAGAACGATTCGTTCCAGCCTTCGCCGATAATCCACTGCCCGGCCGGTGTCTTTTTGGCGGCTGCGGCAACCAAGTCGTGCATCTCTTTGAGGGATTTGCAGTCATCGAGCGAAATGCGGGTCAACTTGATGCCGACCTCGAGCATGTGGTTGTGCGAGTCGTTGAAGCCGGGGATGACCATGGCACCGTTCATGTTGAGTATTTTGGTGCCGGGGCCAGCCAATGCCAAGATACTAGCGTCGTCGCCGGTGGCGACAATCACGCCGTTGAGCGATGCCACCGCACTCACCTGTGGTTTGGTCGGGTCGAGCGTGATGACCTTGGCGTTGTGCACAATCAGATTGGGCGAGAGCGTCATTGCATTCTCCTTTGGCTGCTGTTATGCAGCAGCTGCGTCTTCTGCCAGGCGGGAACGGGACTTCTGGGTGGCCGGATCAATGAAGCGTGTCGAGATCATGGTGATAATCGCAAACGCAGAAGCAATCATGAAGGGGATTTGGTAGCCATAGAAGTTGAGGATGTAGCCCGTCGCCAACGGCACTATCACCGCGGCCACGTGCTGCATCGTTAACCCCATGGCAATCGACGGCGCGATGTCGTGATGCGACGCAATCTTGCGCAAGTAAGTATTGGCACCCACCCACGAAATGGGGAAGATGACACTATACACGGTGTAACACGCCACCAACACCCA
>CAIZHO010000137.1 GCA_903932805.1 uncultured Roseiflexaceae bacterium
CGGCTCGATGATGCCTTCTTCTTCGCCGACGTTGACGATGGTCAACAGCTCTTCTTCGGTGACCATTGGTGCGAGCTCATCGCGACTGGTCCCCGCAAAGATACGTCGCGCAGTGTAGTCGATGAGCATGATCAGCGGTTGCAGGAGCGTCGCCGCCACCCAAAACGGTGTCGCGATGAACTGTGCGGTGACTGCCGGATTGCGCACGGCGATGGCCTTGGGGAGCGCTTCGCCAAAGATGATAACGATCAGCGCCAAGGCCGACACTGTGACCAGCTCAACAAGCGGCGGCTGATCGCGGATCAGGTCGAACGTCAGAGCCGTAATGCTGATGAGGGCGAGGGTGTTGAGGAGAAACAACGCTACCTTGAAGCGGTAGGCATCGTTGATGAGGGACTGCACCATACTTGCGCGCGAGGCGTGCTGCAGGGCATTGAGTTGACGGCGCGAAATAACCGTTAACGATGCTTCGGCTGCAGCAGCCAAGGCGATACACACAAAGGCAATCACGATCCCGAGCCAATGGAGCGGGACATACAAAGCGGACACGGCAATCCTTCCAATGGAAGATTAGTTATGGAACAGCGCACTCAGTGATAAGTCTTTGTGGATGCGCAAAATCGCCTCGGCGAACAACGGCGCCACACTAATCGACTTGATGCGGGCGTTGGCGGCGCTTGGGTCGAGCGGGATGGTGTCGGTGATGATGGTCTCGACGAGCTCGGAGTCGCGCAGTGCGCTGATGCCATCGCCCGCAAAGATACCGTGCGTGGCGCAGGCATAGACCTGCGTGGCGCCGCGTTGCAACAGCGAGCGCGCTGCCTCGACCAAGGTGCCACCGGTCGAAATCATGTCGTCGACGATGACCGCCGGCCGGCCTTTGACGTCGCCCACCATCTCGAGCATCTCGACCGCATCAGGGCGCGGGCGCTGCTTGGCGATGATGGCCAGACTTGCACCGATGCGCTCGCGGAAGATGTTGGCGCGGCCGACACCGCCGGCATCAGGCGAAATAACCACGGGGTCTTTGAGGTTGAGGCTGCGCACATAGTCCGACAACAGTTGGCCTGCTTGCAAATGGTCGACGGGGATATCGAAGAAGCCTTCGATGGCCGGTGCATGCAGATCCATGGTCAGCACACGGTGTGCGCCGGCAGTACGGATCAGGTTGGCGACTAATTTGGCTGATATCGGTTCACGCCCGGTGGTTTTCTTTTCTTGCTTGGCATAGCCATAGTAGGGGATGACTGCCGTGATCCGGGCAGCCGAGGCGCGTTTCACGGCGTCGATGAGGATGAGCAGCTGCATCAGATTGTCATTGACCGGGGTACAGGTCGGTTGCACGATGAACACATCTGATCCGCGCACGTTTTCTTCGATTTTGATGCGCGTTTCGCCGTTTTTGAAGGTGCTCACCAATGCTCGACCGAGGTTGAGATTGAGGCAGGCTGCGATGTCTGTGGCCAGGGCCAGATTGGCGTTGCCGCTGAATACTTGGAGACGACCTTCCATAGGCATCGCTCGATCACGAGTGATCAAGCCTCCTCCTTCTTGTGGTACTCGGGCCGGTGGTCACCGACCAACGTAGAGAACGGAACAATATGTGTATTGGCACGTATTGTACTGTGTTTGACTACCGAATGTGGTACCTGACAGCCTTCGCCAATCGTACTGTCATCTATGCTGGTGTGCGGACCGATGATGCAATTACTACCGATGACCGTCTGCCCCATCACCACCGATCCAGGGAGGACAATCGTATCGGCACTGATGCGCACCTCGGGGGCAATGGCGACCTGCTGGGGATGTGGGATTGTTACCCCGCTGGCCATCAGCGCTGTGCAGGTGCGTGTCAACAGCATGGCTTCGGCGCTGGCGAGTTGGCTGCGGTCGTTGACCCCCCAGGCGTCGTTGGGGTCGGTTGCACGCAGCGCACGCACCGATCCAACCCCGAATTCGGCGACTGCCATGGCAACCAAATCGGTCAAGTAGTATTCGTTGGTCAGCGGATTGGGGGTGACGCGCGGCAGCGCATTGCGGGCCCAGGCCAGCGAGAGCACCATGATGCCGCTGTTGGCCTCGCTGATGAGTGCTTGGGCGGGCGTGCAGTTTTTGGACTCGACAATCGCCGTCACCCGATCGACGTCATCACGCACAATGCGGCCGTACTGATGCGGCGCGGGCACCGCAAAACTCAGTATGCTCAATGTTGCGTTGTGGGCGTCTTTGTCGGCGAGCAGGGCATGGATCGTGCTCGGTTGGATGAGTGGGGTGTCGCCGAACAGCACAATCACATCGCCGCTGTCGGCATCGACCGCAGGGAGCGCTTGGAGCAACGCATGACCGGTCCCGCGCCGCTCGTGTTGGGCGACGTAGACGTGTTGGTTGCCACAGATTGATTGGATTGTATCGAGCGTGTGCGGGGCGACCACGATGCAGATGGGTGCCGTCGAGACGTGTTGGGCGACGTCAATGATGCGTGTGAGCATCGGTCGACCGGCGAGTTGGTGGAGCACTTTGGGGGTTGCAGACCGCATCCGGGTACCATCGCCAGCAGCGAGGATAACCACAGAACGGGTCTGGGAGGGGTGCGTCATGGTTCGGCTCGTGTCCGCATGATGCGAAAAAAGTTGGCTGCCAGACTAGGATTCGAACCTAGACAGACGGATTCAAAGTCCGTAGTGCTACCATTACACAATCTGGCATCAACGTTGGATAGTATACCACAAGGAATCGCAGTCTGGAAAGAACGACAGAGAAATTCATCAACGCGTCGTCCCGACCTCTGCCAATACACTAATCGCGGTTGTGCACGCGCGTGCGTGATTTGTTGTTGCTGTAGACAAACCAGCCCAGTGCTACCATCAATATCCCGATGAGTTGGATCCGTACCGACGCCAAGGTCGCCAATGCCGTTGCACTCACCGGGAGCACGGTGACCATCCATGCGTAGAACATCGCAGGCAACGCGACGATGTCTGAGGCATAAGCGCCGAACCCATACGGCCCCGCAAACACCACAATCAACTGCGCCGCAATCAAAACCGTCGACACCATGGCCACCAAGCCAATAGCAAAGGCTAATAACGACGCCCACCAAGGGTGCCGCTGTGGGCCTGCAGGGACTGCGTGATCGGCGGCAATGGCCAGCAACGCTGCAGTCAATCCCGGCGGTGCCGTGTGTCGCGTGATGGGTGAGAGGTGGCTGTCGATGAGGCTGTTTTGGGCGGCGTAGTCCGAACACGCAGTGCAGTCGACGAGATGGTCGAGGACGTCGAGTTCGGCAGATTCGCCGATGGCGATGCGGGTGCGGATGTCGTTACAAATCGTCATACCGGGCTCCTTGGGTCGGCTCACGCCAGATGTGGGTACTGTGTACTAATCAGGTCTGCCATTCGTTCTTTGCCACGTCGGATGTGGCTTTTGACCGTGTTGAGAGGGATGTCCATGATATCAGCGATGTCTTGGTACTTGAGGTCCTCGAAGTAAAACAATGTCAGCACCTGACGATACTGCGGTTCGAGTTGGTCGATGACCAAGCGCAACGCCTGACCGAGTTCTTTGTGCTCAAGCACACTGGCTGGGTCGTTGATAATCGATGTATCGGGTACTTGTCCGATTAGATCTCGTTCGTCGTCGCCTTGGTCTGTCGATGGGAGGATCTGTTGGACCTGGCGTTTGCGGCGACGTAGCTCATCACGACCAAGATTGATAACCATGCGATAGAGCCAAGTAGTGAAGCGACTTTCGCCGTTGTACTGCCCAATCGCCCGATACAATCGGATAAAGACCTCTTGGGTCAAATCTGCGGCGTCGTCGGCATTGTGGAACACCGTCATCGCCAGACTAAACACATAGTGTTGTTGACTCATCACGAGCTGTTCGAGGGCATCGCGATCGCCGCGTTGGGCGAGCTTGATGAGCTCTGCAGAAGGCTCGGCCACGTAGCACTCCTCGGGTAACTGTCGTTCGGTACCGTTATGCTACCATGAATGACGCTCTCGATTGTGATTTGTTGCAGGGATTTGAATATGCTGACGCGAGATTTCACCGCGACGACATTCATCGTCCAAAATGCGGCCACCCTCCTGCTCTGGCATCGCAAATTACAGATGTGGCTGCCGCCCGGCGGGCACATCGATGCCAATGAGTTGCCGCACGAAGCTGCCATCCGCGAAGTCTGGGAAGAGACCGGACTCCATATCGCCTTGCACAGCGAACCGCGCACGATGGGGAGTGTCGTTGTTCTGCCGCAACCCCACTGCATCCTCCTCGAGCCCATTGGTCCTGACCACGAACACATCGACCTCATCTACTTTGGACGGGTCATCGGCGGCACACTCAACCCGTCCATCCGCGAAAGTGATGGAGTCCGTTGGCTGACCCACACCGAACTCGCCGACCCCGCCATCGCCGAAGATATTCGGGTGTTGGGACGTGCGGCGATAGCCAACTACTAACTACTAACTACTAACTACTATCTAATGATTGTTTTTTGGCACAAAAAAACTGAGGCGTGAACCTCAGATCAATACCGTATATAAACGCATAGTGCAGAACACCCAGAGGAACACATCTGCCGTTGCTGTCTCTCGACCCTGGCGGGGTTCAACATGTATCTGCCGTTCTGCACCGTGTGCATTATAGCCGTGTGGAATGCCCGGTGTCAACTTGGCCCAAAAAGACCACCACCCAGAAAAACAGCGCCAAATCAGTCACAAAGAAAAACTGATCGACCATGCCATGTACCACCGTGCCGAGCACGATAGCCAGCACGACCGGCGCGAGTGGGGACTGCTGCTGCAATGCACGGCGTACCGTGCTGACGATCAGCGCGCCGATCGCCAACACACCGACGGGACCGAGGTTGAGCCAGGCGTCGAGGAGCAGATTGTGGGGGTGGGCGGCGTATTGCTCACTGGTCCCTACCAGGACGGGGGCAATGATGCTGTGCCCGTATTCGGGATTATGATAAAAATAAAACTGCCCCAACCCGAGGCCCCACGGGCGGAGCTGGATCCAACGGAGTGCCTCTTGCCAGAGCAAGATACGTGCATCGAAGCTCCCGGCGCTTGCGCCTCGCGTCACGAGTGTCAATGCGATGCCTGCAATCCCCGCGCTGAGGATAGCCCCGATGATCCACGGGCGGCGCCGTATCGTGTCGGCACCATAGTGATAGACCGCAATGACGGCGCCGGTGACCAGGGTCGCCAACCAGGCCCCGCGCGAGAACGATACCACAATCCCCACGGCTATCACACCCACCCACAGCCAGCGGGCGCGGATGCGCACCACAGGCCACAGGGTGCAGAGCAGCGCGAGCGGCAGGATGCGCTCGAGGAACAACCCGAGATTGTTGGCATGGCCATAGACCGACGCAACCCGGCGGATATTGCCCGTCGCCACGACGTTGTCGGCGAACACCCGTTTGCTCCCCAACCAAGGCACCAGATCGATCCCGAGGTACTGCAAGATGCCCAATGCTGCAACGACCCCGGCACTGACCACCAGGCTGTGGACCAAGGTGGTCAAAATGACCCGCTCACGTTGCATGCTGCTCCGCATCAGAAAGAGCCAGATGATGGGCTCGATGATGACCCAACGGAGGGTCCGCAGGGCTTCGCCACGCCCCTCGGGCAATGCCCACAGGATGCTGACGGCGGCCGCGCCCACGAGCAGAGCTATCCAGATGTCGCTCCGGCGGAACGTGATATCGAGCGACCGGTTTTGGATCGTCGTGATGCCCCAGCCGATGCAGGCAACCACCAAGACGAACTCGTGGATGGGGATGGCGGCGCTGGCAGTCAGTGCGACCGGGATGAGTGCAAACGGCGCGGTTGCAGGCACTAGACAGAGCAACACCGCCGGTACGATCCACGCAATAAATACCAGCGTGAGCAACGCAGCCGCTTTGAGGGGCAACGGACCGAGCTGTAACGCCAATAGTGCCACGATAGTCAGTGGCCACGGTGATGCCGCGATAGAGGAGCGCAGTCGGTCAATCATGGCTACCACGCTGCCTGGATCATCGACTCCCACTGGGCTGTGGTGGGGACGATAGGCGACAAGTTGATGAGACGCTCTTCACCGCGGAACAAGGCAATCAGCTCGGCCACGCTCGGCGAGTGAGGAGCAATCAACGTACGCAGGTTGGGTGCCCCACAATCCAGCATGAAGCGCTGCAGTGTCGCCGGCAGGTCACCGACCGTGCACCCGAACGCAGCGGCGATACGGGCCGTTGCAACGGGTCGGGCGGGTGCCACGAGTGCCATAATCTGCGGCATCAGGACGACGCAAGCCGGTCCATGCGGCACATGGTATGCACCGCCGAGCGCATGCCCGACCGCATGACCGAGGTGTAGCCGCCCACTAAGAAAGGCCATGCCTGCGATGGTGGCAGCAGTGCTCATGGCGGCGCGGTCGGTCGGGTTGTGCCCGTGGCGGACCAAGCGCGGCAGCGCAGGCACGATGATGTCGATGGCGGCACCCGCCAGCGCGTCGCTCATCGGTGACGACATAGTCGACGTGAGTGACTCGAGGCTATGTGCAAGGGCATCCATGCCGGTTGCCATGGTGAGTGCAGCAGGCATCGTCGCCGTCAAATCGGGGTCGACGAGGGCTACTGCAGGGGTGAGCACCGGGTGACGAATGAGCAGTTTGCGCTGCGTGCTAGGTTCGGTGACGATGGCCACAAAGGTTACTTCGCTGCCAGTGCCCGCAGTGGTGGGTACAGCGATAAGCGGCAGCATCGCGGTAGGGGTTGCACCGCCACCGTGGTAGAAGGGCGCGATATGCTGCACATCGTGGGCGCGGAGGAGTCCAACCGCCTTGGCGGTATCGATGGCGCTCCCACCGCCCACGGCGACGATGCCGTCGATGCGGTGCTGGTCAGCCCAGGCCGCGAGCTCTTGGATGGTGACGGCCGATGGGTCGGGTTCGACTGCGGTCGAGCGTACCACCGTCAGCCCAGCAGCGCTGAGTGCAGCTTGGATGGCATTGCCGGCTGGTGTGTCCGCAAAAAACG
>CAIZHO010000138.1 GCA_903932805.1 uncultured Roseiflexaceae bacterium
GCATTCGTCACCACCTGTGTGCCGACCATCATCAATGGTGGGAACGCCGGTAATCGCATCATGGAAGAACTCGTCATGCACTTGGACATCCGACGCGTACCCAGCGAAACATCTGCTGACGTGCTTGCCAAGGTGTCTGCCTGCTTCCCCGAACACTGCACCGTGAAGCTCATGGGTGATGGCGTCGGTCTCAATACTGACCAGAACGATCCTGCAGTGCAGCAGTTGGCGACTATCGTGCGCCGTGTCACCGGGTTGCCCGGACATTTCTACCGAGAGCATTTTGGTACAGATGCCCGGTTTTATAGCTCAAAAGGGATCCCAGCAGTCTGCTGTGGACCGATAGGTGCCGGCCTGCACTCTGACGAAGAATGGGTCGATATCGCAAGTCTGGCACAAACGTATGCGGTATTCAAAGAATTATCGTTGACCTACGCCCGCTAATCGACCGGGAAGAGAGAGCGTCACCATGACTGAATGGTTGATTGGATGCGGGCAGATTACCTGGCCGCGCGATGTTTCGGAAGAGCTCATCCTTGCGGAAATCGCATCGGCCGGTTATGCAGGAGCACCGATTGGCCCTAAGCCTGCCACGAGTGCCGAAGACCGGCTTGCACTTTGGCATCGCTCTGGATTAGCACCCGCCCCTGGGTACATCGGTGCCGATTTTTGGGATCCCCGCAAATATGCTGCAATTATTGCGCAAGCAACCTCGTATGCGCAGTTTGCCAGCGAGGTAGGCGTGACCGCGTGCTATGTGGCAGCGAATGTGGATAACACCAAGCTGGTGAATGGCCGTACAAGGATGCAAGCTGCGGGGCACGTCACCGCTGCAGATGGCCTCTCTGACGCAGAGTGGGACCAGTTTATTGAAACCATCACCGAGGTCGGCACAATCATGCGGGCGCATGGGGTGACAGCGGCTTTTCATAATCATGTCGGCAGTTTCGTCGAGACGCGTACCGAACTCGATCGATTGATGGACGCCGTTGCACCAGACGTGTTGGCATTGGGGCCAGATACGGGGCATATGGCATGGGCAGGCGATGATCCCGTCGCAATGGTCCAGGCGTATGCACCACGTATCCGTACGATGCATCTGAAAGATGTCAATGCCGCGGCCGCAGCCAAAGCACGTGCAGACCGCACCGACTACCGCGGTGCCGAGCGTTACGGGGTCTGGACCGAGCTCGGACAGGGTTCGGTCGACTTCCCGACTATTTTTGCTACCCTCAGAGCGGCACAATTTGCAGGATGGCTCATCGTCGAAACAGACGTCACCCAGCTGGAGTCGCCATTGGCAAGTGCCCTGCAAAGCCGTGCATATTTGCGTTCGGTGGGGCTATAGGATTCGCACACGAGATCAAAGGAGATCACCATGTCGTATCGCGTAGGAATCATTGGGTGTGGTCGGCCGTGGAAGAGTGAAGGAGCAACTGGGTTCGGCATGTCACATCAGCATGCATTTGGCTACAAAGCCAGTGGGCACGCCACGATTGTCGCCCTTGCAGACGTCGTACGGGCAAATGCCGAGGCTTTCGCCGCCATTCATGGTGGTGCCGATGGCATTTATACCGATTACCACGAGATGCTTGCCAAAGCCAATCTCGATATTGTCAGCATTGCGACGTGGCCACACATGCATGCAGACATGGTTATTGCTGCGGCAAATGCCGGTGTCAAAGCAATCCACTGCGAAAAACCCATGGCCCCGACCTACGGCGAGTGCAAAGCAATGGTCGCAGCCTGCGAGGCAAATGGCGTGCAACTGACTTTCAACCATCAGCGGCGCTTTGGGACGCCGTTCCGCGCTGCCAAAGCACTCCTCGACAGTGGGCGTATCGGTACGCTCGAGCGTATCGAAGCAACCTGCGACAACATGTACGACTGGGGCACCCACTGGTTCGATATGGCCTGTTACTTCAATAATGAATGTGACGCCGATTGGGTATTGGGACAGGTCGATTTGCGTGACCCACAGACGGTGTTTGGAGTCGCAATCGAAAAACACGGTGTGAGCTTCACGCACTTCAAAAACGGTGTCACCCTGCTCCTGAGCACTGGCTATCAAGCAGGCCCACGGTTTGGCTTGCGTATGATCGGGAGTGACGGCATCATCGATGTCGGAGTTGACGACAAGACACACCTCAGGGTCAAAGGCAAAGGGGATGCAGCGTGGGCCATCATCGCCGACACCGAGGGATTGCATGGCAACGATAATGTCGAACGCTGTGTCATCGATCTGGTCGACGCGTTACGCACCGGCAGGGAACCAGAGTTGTCTGGTCGGCGTGCGTTGCGGGCGAGCGAGTTGATTTTTGCGACATACGAGTCTGCGCGGACTCGTGGCCGTATCGATCTACCGCTCAAGAGCACCGATTCGGCACTGCTGAGCATGCTGGGCAAGTAATCTCGATCACGCACCCCCTGATTGCCTGTGGCAATCAGGGGGTTTCTTGATGTATCTCGCAATTGTCTGCGGTATGGTTGGTTACCGGTATGGTGCTTCGGTCGAAGTCGTTCGTTGCAGCTACCCTTTTTCTGCCGTGTTCAATAACGTCGTACAGACATGTTCCCAGGTGATGTGATCGACCGTTTCTGGCCCGTGCCCACCAAGCCGTGCAGCTTCGAGCGGGTCAGATGCGAGTCGGTCGAGTGCGGTGGCGATATGAGCCGCGCTCGGATCGCAGACAATGCCATTGTGTCCGTCGCGGACGAACTCGAGTGTGCCGCCAGCGTCGCTGGTCGTCACGACCGCTTTGCGCGCCCGCATCGCCTGGATTGTGGTGAAGCCATAATCTTCGTCGAATGGCGCATAGTACACCGCTCTCGCACCGGCATACAGCGACATCAATTCGGCTGTCGGCACGAATCCGCGCAATGAAATGCGATCGCTGAGACCGTAGTGTGCGATACGCTCGCTCAACCGGTCGCGTTCGGGGCCGGTGCTCGTCAGCACAAACCGGAACGGCACCGTCATGTGGGCAACTGCATCAATGAGCAAATCTATCCGCTTGGCTGCATCGAGTCGTGCGTCTGACAGGATGTAGTCACCATATTCGCTGTGAGTCAACAGGTCGGTGTAGGCGCTCGGGGGCGCTAATGGCGTGCAATCGACGAAATTGTAGCGCTTGGCGCGCCGTGCCACGTTTGCCGAAATGGCATACAACGCCTGTGCTTCGTGTAACGCAGCAGTATCTGCCTGGATGAGGGCATCTCGGATGCCGCGATCTTCTGCGGTATTGACAAAATCCGAGAAATTCCCACCGTACCAGTCATAGGCCTGTCGGTGCTGATGCACCAGCCAGACGATTTTGCGGCGATGGGTCACGAAATACGATGGGAATTTGGTCGCAATGACAAGGTCCACCGGCACGCCATCGACTTCGTTGAGGTCAATCATCCGCCATGCCAAGATACTGTCGAGCAGATGCTGATGGGGTTGCCACCGATACGGCAGGCTGACGATATCGACGACGTGGCCGCGGCTCCGCAATGCATCACGCAGACCTTCGACGAGCAACTCGGCGCCGCCACGGACAAATGGTACTTGGGCTGTGCAGATGATGATGCGCATAGTGGCTACGTACCCAACACTGCGGCCACGACACGTGTCGCTACATCGGGCCAGCGGCAGTGTGTGTGGACGTATGATTGCCCAGATGCACCGAAGGTAGCGGCGATGTCCGGGTGTTCGAGGAGGATGTCGAGGGCTGCAGCGAAGCTTGCAAAGTCAGCGAAATCGAGTCCACCGCGGGCTTCTGCAATAGCACCTGCTGTCACCGCACAGGTACGATTGACCAACGCAGGACGACCTTGGAGCCATGCTTCCATCAGGACAAAGGCAAAACTCTCTTGGGTGCCAGCATGCACAAAGACGTCCGCGGCTGCAAACGCGTTGGCTTTGTCTTGTTCGGTCAAAAATCCGACATCGCGGACAAACACCTGCTGATACGAGGTGAGTTCGATTGGGTCACGGCCAGACAATACGAGTGTGATGAGTCGACCGCGCCGCAAGATGTATTCTTGGACGTACCGGATAAGGAGCGGGACGTTTTTGGTGACATCGCGCCGCCCTGCAAAAAAGAGCATCGGTGTGGTGATATTGAAGTCAGCGCGGAAGGCAGCAGCGTCGCCGGTGACCGTCAGGTCAATTCCCAATCGTGAGAGGACAACACGCTCCGGTGGGAGGTCGTACTGACGCACCAAAAAGTCACGTTCTTGGGAGCTATTGGCAAGCAGTGTTTGGGCGTGTTGAATTTGCCAGCGCGAGAGGGTGTGGTACGCATAGGGCTCGTCGTGCATACACGGCAACAGATAGGTTTGTTCGGGGACCAACATGCCACCCCATACGCTGATGGGTAACGGATACGGCACAAAGATGTAGCGACGCTCAGCCGCCTGGTCGACCAATGCCGCCAACAGATCATCCGAGTGGACCAGCGTCGACAGCACCCGCAGTTCGCGCCGGGGCGGATTGAGCTGCTTGAGGGTGCGTTGGACCAGTGGATGACGAGCTGCAACAGCGGGAACTGCACTGTCTTCGAGTTCCGGACTCACCGCAAATCGGTGCACCGGCACCCCGGCATCGGTACTCGCTCCGACCGGGTAATGGGGTGCGCGTGGTGCAAATGCGTCGCGGGCAGTCGTGGTCCAGACCTCGACAGGAACGCCTAGTGCAGCAATGGATTGGGCCAGACGGCGCGCAGCCACCTCGGCACCGCCGGCTGTGTCGGGACCGAACCAGGTGCTGACAATGGTGAGTTTAGGCGTCATGGCGGGTACGAATATGATCGAGTGGCTGTGCTACCCGGAGTGCCACCATGTACGTTGCCAAGTGGACGAGACTGACGTGGATCGCGCGGTTACAGGCGTTCATGTGTTGTGTGACTGGATTGATATACCATTGCAAGAACCGTCGTTGCAGTTTGTGCACGAAATTTGCGAGATGGTCGCTGGGGCGATCGACGGGAAGCGGCCAGTGTGCATGGACGTTGGCAATATGTGCCCGATGATCCTCGTCGACGCGTAGGTCGTTTTCCCACATGTCGAATGGGGGCTCGTTCACTGCAAGATGTGCTTGTGCGTGCACTGCGGTTTCGGCGGTGATTGCGCGATCACTCCGTGGTGCCATTGGGGGTGTTTGTGGCGGTGGTGGTAGTGCCGCGGTTTGCTCTGCAAAGACATCAACCATGAGTCGCAGAGCGCGCAGGGTTGCGTCGTTGAATGCGTTCTGCTGTTCGACAATGGGGTTTATATACCAGCGCAACAAGCGGCGGGTTACTTTCTGTAGGGCGGCGACGATACGTCCGCCCAGCCCAACCCCTTGGATGGGCCAATGGGCGCTGATGACGCGCGTCAGCTCGACTTCGTGCAGTGCTTCGTGGAGGACGCGCAGTTCTTCACGCGTCAAAGCACTGGTGCTCCCCGATTGGGTTGCGTTGGTGTGAATACGGCGCTGGAGTTCAGACAAAAGCGCTGCCACATCGAGAGCGGTGTGTGCCGGCTGCGTCATACATACCTCATGGATTCTGGACTGTTGTGCGTTATTGTAGCATAGTGCATTTGTGGCACTGCGTCGTGCGGAGGTCGCGGTGTATAATGCCGTATCGGTCGATACGAATGAGGAATTCACGCATGCGTGTACTGTTGCTCGGGAGTGGTGGACGTGAGCACGCGCTGGCACGGGTAATTGCTGCGTCACCGTTTTTGGATCAGTTGACCATCGCCCCTGGCAATCCGGGCATGGCCGGCTTGGGGACATTCATCCACGCGCCGACCCTTCCCGATGTGCTGGCGTGGCTAACCACCAACCCGGTCGAACTCGTCGTGATTGGGCCCGAAGCACCACTCGCTGCAGGGTGGGCAGATGCTATCCGTGCTACGGGTGTGGCGGTGTTTGGACCGTCACAACAAGCCGCTCGTCTCGAGAGCAGCAAAGCGTTCGCCAAAAGTGTGATGCAACATGTGCAGGTGCCGACTGCCCGCTACAAGGTATTTGCGCGTGCTGACGACGCAATTGCGTTTGTCCAGAACAGCGAGCTTGCGTGGGTAGTAAAAGCCGATGGACTTGCAGCAGGCAAAGGGGTCATCGTTGCCGAATCTGTCGCCGAAACCATCGCAGCAATCGCAAGCATCACCGATATTCCCGCTGGACACCAGATCCTCCTCGAAGAACGCCTGTCAGGGCCCGAAGTCTCCCTTATCGCGATTTGTGATGGCGAACGGTATAGTGTGTTGCCGACCGCACGCGATCACAAGCGTCTCTATGATGATGATCGCGGCCCCAACACGGGCGGTATGGGTACCATCGCTCCTCTACATGCCATGAATCACCACACCGCCAAGCAACTCGCCGAACTCGTTATCAAGCCGGTGCTCGATTTCATGCGGCTCCATGATATGCCGTTTGTCGGTGCTCTGTATGCTGGTGTGATGTTGACCGAGGACGGTCCCAAAGTTATCGAATACAATGCCCGCTTTGGTGACCCCGAAACCCAGGTGATTTTGCCCCTCGTCGATGGTGATGTGCTCAAGGCACTCTCGGATGCAGCCCATGGTCGCCTCGACCCCGATGTCCTTGGCTGGCAGCAGGGTGCCGCTGCGTGCGTCGTGGTGGCGAGTCACGGCTATCCCGACAGCCCCCGTCATGGCGATCCGATACGCATCGATGCACAGCTCCCGGCGGGGGGAATGGTGCTCCATGCCGGGACCGTCTTACGCGACGGTCAGCTCGTCAGCAACGGTGGGCGCGTATTGAACGCAGTAGGCGTCGGCGCAACGCATGCCGAAGCACTCAAGGTAGCCTATGCTGTGGTCGACTGTATTGCTCTTGCTGGCATGCAGTATCGACTCGACATTGGTCAGTCGGAGTTACCATGAAGCAGCCTGCACTCGTTGTTGCGGCATCCGGCGGTGGCTCAAACCTGCAGGCACTTATTGATGCAATCGCTACTAGGAGTTTGGCCATGCGCATCGCATTGGTCATCAGCGATCAACCAGCATGCGGGGCAGTCCAGCGTGCACTCGCACACAACATTGCGGTCTGTGCGATACCCTATCCACGGCGCGCAACTGCCCTTGAACGCATCGCGTGGGAAACGCAGGCTATGCAGGTTGTTGATTGTTTTGCACCAACTATTATGCTGCTTTCGGGATTTATGCGTATTCTGAGCAGCACGACACTTGCCCGTGTGAGCGTCCCCCTGCTCAATCAGCATCCTGCCTTGTTACCAGACGATGGTGGTGACACCGTCACCCTCAGCGATGGCCGCACAATTCCTGCATTACGTGGTGCGCATGTCGTACGCGACGCGATTGCACAACGATTACCGGTGACGGGATGCACCATCCATCGGGTGGTGCCGGAGGTCGACCGCGGCCCGGTCCTTGCACGTGCAGAAGTACCGGTTCAGCCCGATGACGATGAGGTTTCACTCCACACACGTATCCGGGCAGTCGAACAACAACTATTGATTACGACGATGCAAAAATTTGTCTAATGTTCGCTGTGTGCTGGTACCAACGACACATCCCCGGTACGCTTCTGGCGTACCGGGGATGTGTCATAGCGATGGTATCTGTAAGGGTAGCGCTCTGTTAGTCGCGACGACCGGTGCCGAGGAAGCGCAACAGAAACAAGAAAAGGTTGATGAAATCCAAGTAGAGTTTGAGCGCGCCAATGATGGCGAAGCGCTGGGTGTCGTCTTCGGTCGCTACCGAATGCGCCATCCGGGTCAATGTTTGCACATCATATGCCGTCAGACCGACGAAAATCAATACTCCGACCGCACTGATGACTAAGGACATCAGACCGCTGCCCAAAAAGATGTTGACGATGGTGGCAATCATCAAACCGAACAGTGCCATCATCAGCATCGAACCCATGCCAGTCAGATCACGCTTGGTGGTGGCACCGTACAAGGCCATCGCAGCGAATGTCCCGGCAGTCACAAAAAACGTCGTGCCAATCGAGCTTGCCGTGTATGCGTAGAAAATAGGGGTCAACGTCACCCCAGACAACGCAGAATACGCCAAGAACAGAAGCGTGGCAGTAGTAGGTGCCATCTTGTTGATACGGGCGCTGAGGAAGAACACCACGCCGATCTGGACAAGCAACAGCACAATCATCATCGGGCCGAGAGTCCTCACTGCTCCTGAATTATAGAGCGTGGTTGCTACAGCACCGGTCACCATCAGCCCTGCGGTCATCCACAGGTATACCTGCTGCATGGCTTTTTGAATAACGACAACGGGGTTAATTACATTTGAACGCATGTGTTTCTCCGACTAGTTGCTCAAAAGAATTATCCCATACTATACGCCATACGCGTAGGCTTGGTTGCATGAACTATTGATGAGGAAAGTGATTCAAGGTATGATAGCGGTATATGAACATTGTACCTGCGCGCCCTCCAGTCATCATATTGGCATCTCAATCACCGCGTCGGGCTGCAATATTAGATGCACTCGGGGTGAATTATTCGGTGGCGGTGAGCGATGCCGAAGAAGCAGTGACGTTCCCCGAAGTAGGCCAAAGCGCGGGGATTCCGCTTGTCGACGTCCCCCGCAATGACCAACCTGCGATACGTGCGTGGCGCAAAGGGAGCCACATCGCCGATTTGCATCCTGATATGGTTGTCGTTGCCGCAGACACGATTGTGGTCTGTGATGGGATAGTATTGAATAAGCCAACGGATACCAAAGATGCAGTACGCATGTTGCAGTTGTTGTCGGGTCGAACGCATCTGGTGTATACGGGAGTAGCGTTGTTTGCGCCGGGACAGCAGCCACGCTATGTGGTGGAACAATCGGACGTCGTGATGCGCACGCTTTCGGACGATGAGATACACGCGTATGTACGCACCGGAGAACCAATGGACAAAGCAGGTGCATATGGTGTACAAGGGATTGCTGGTACGTTGGTACAGTCAGTGACTGGGAGCTTTACCAATGTCGTCGGTATGCCGATGCAAGCGACCATCAGCGTGTTGCTTGCAGCTGGGATCCCCGTCGCACAGACACTCGATGGTGCATATGCACAATGGCGTGCTGCGCACCCGTTGTTACGCACCGCGCTCGGACGTGAGCCATGACCATCCACTTCGAAGGGACACGTGTTGTTGTCATCACGAATGCCCTCGCAGGGCAAGCGGTCGCCCGTGCCGAAGCAGTGACAACTGCCGTCTCGCTCTGGCGTGCACACGGCTGGGAAGTAACCGTACGCGAGACCACCAAACACGGTGATGCCGAACGGTATGCCCGTGAAGCGGTAGCCGAAGGCGTGCATATTGTTATCCCCGCAGGAGGCGATGGAACGGTCAACGAAGTCGCGAATGGTCTCGTTGGGAGTACCACCATCCTGGCCCCGCTCCCGATTGGCACGGTCAATGTGTGGGCTCGTGAGGCGGGGTTTTCGATGGACGTGGCAACCGCTGCCGTCCAGATCATGAATGCACAGCGCAGTGTCATCGACGTAGGCCAATGTGGTGACCGATTTTTTGTGTTGATGGCCGGCATTGGATTCGACGCAGAAGTGGTACAACACCTCTATGCACGCGATAAGCGTCGATTCGGGGTGATGGCCTACATCGGCAGAATCTGGTCTGTCATGTGGGGGTATCGTGGCCAACAGGTTCGTGTGCAGCTCGACGATGAAGTGTTCGACGTATCGTTGTTGATGATGATAGTCGGGAATACTGCTCGCTACGCAAGTTTCATTCCCTTTACACCAGATGCTGCACTCGACGACGGGATGCTCGATGTCTACATGCTTGTCGGTGCAGACATGTTATCCGGCCCATTTCGCTTCTTGGCACTCTATCTCAAGCGGATTATGCCGTTCCTCGACCCACACGGAATAAGCCGCCGTGTGCGAACGGTCACCATAGATGGTACGCCGATTGCCATGCAACTCGATGGTGATCATGTTGGTACCACTCCGACACGCATTTCGATACAGCCCAGCGCCCTGCATGTGTTGCTGACGCACGGAGCAGCACAGACGTTACGGCTTGCACCTTGGGGAATGGAGAACGCATGAAAAAAGCACTCGCGTGTTGGCTGATCGGGATGTTCATGGTTGGTTGTAGCCAATTGGGTTCATCGAATACCGTCACTACTGATACTCCCGGGACCACAAGTTCGCCTGCGATTATCGCCACACCGGATTTGCCCGGCCGTCTGTTGTTGGTCAAATCGGGAAACTTGTTGATGTGGCATGACGGGCAGCTCCAGCAATTAACCTCAAGCGGTGACGCCTGGCAGCCTGCATTTTCTCGGGATGGTACTCGCATTGTCTTTGTCCGCCGAGGGCAGAGCTACAGCGATATCATGCTGACGTCTGCGACCGGCGGCGAGGCAATTCAACTCACCGATAATGGCTCGCGCCACGCGTTGCAGAGCTTTGAGCGCATCTACGATTCGATGTGGGCTTTTTATCCGAATTTTTCGCCAGATGGAAGTCGCATCGTCTATGCGTCGCAATTCGGGCCACCTGAAGGTTCGCCGGCGTCCGAATATCGGTTGATCATGTACGTCCAAGATGCTCGTGCAGGGGCTGAGCGGATAACCGCATATTCTGATGGATCAGGGAATGTTGGGCACTCGGTGTTTGATGCCGAAAACAAAGGTATTTATTTTGCCTTTACCCCCGCCGGTCAGAATGGCGCGCCACGCATCATGTATTACACCTTGGCGAACGGGGGTTTATCGTTGCCGTCCGGGTTGCCAGACCAAACATACGATCCTGCTCTCAGCCCCGACGGCAAGACGCTCTACTACGCCAAACGAGACGGGGATTCGACAGAAATCTACAGCATCCCTACCACTGGTGGAACTCCGGTACAACTGACGCAACGCAAAACAGCACGTGCCCCTGCGGTATCTCCCGATGGGAACTGGTTGGTGTATCTGGCTGTGCCTGCCCAGGCCGCGGGCTTTGAATTATGGGCCCAAAAGCTCCTCAACGGTGCCCCAGATGGCGAACCCGAACAAATAACCCGTGATCAGATTTTTGATGCAGATTCTGGGATTTCGTGGGGTAAGTAATGCATTTTGTGCACGTTGTTCAGATGTATCATCCGGTCACGAGTGGCTCCGTGAAGTTTTTCGTGGAACTCGGTCAACGGTTGGTGCATAGCGGGCACCGTGTGACGATACTCACCACGACTGCAGCCGAACTCGAGGCCTTCTGGCTCTCCGCAAAGAACGAGTATCCTGCAGGTACCGAAGAACATCTGGGTACAACGATTATTCGTTTTCCCATCCGACGTTTTTCACCACATCCTCTCATCTACCCAATTGTGCGCCGTCTGCTGGTAGAGCTCGGTCGGTTACGCTGTCCCGTCGGAATGTTGCGCCTCGTGTCGGCCTTTACCCCACAAGCGCCTCAGATAACGGATTGGATTGTCGACCACAGCGCCGACATTGATGTCATTCATGTCACAAATGTTACACTCGATGGACTCATCCACCCGGTCATCGACGCGGCAGAACGGGGCGGCATACCCGTTATCGCAACGCCGTTTATTCATCTCGGGGAAGCCAACGATGCGTCGTTGGTACGCTACTACCAAATGCCGCAACAACTCGATATCTTGCGACGTAGTCGAGCGGTGTTCGCAATGACTGCGCGTGAACGTGACTTCATCACGAGCCACGGGGTGCCACACACGCGCGTGCATGTGGTCGGGGCAGGCGTCACCCCTACCGAAGTGACGGGTGGCAATGGCGATGCGTTCCGCCTTCGACAGAATCTGTCAGGGCCGATGGTGCTCCAAATCGGTGCTATGGCACGGGACAAAGGGACATTGACGACCATTGATGCCATGCGGATCCTCTGGCAACAGGGAAGTGATGCCGTGTTGGTACTCATCGGTGCGCCACTCGAGCACTTTGTCACGGCTTTTGCGGCGCTCCCGCCAGACGCACGCGCACGCATTGTGATGCTGCCGCACGCGACGGAACTCGACAAACGCGATGCGTTGGCGGCTGCCGATTTGCTGGTGCTCCCGTCGCGTACGGATTCTTTTGGGATCGTCTTTCTCGAGGCGTGGTGTAATCACCTTGCAGTCATCGGCGCTGAAGCCGGTGGGATCCCCGATGTCATCGAACATGGCGTTGATGGCTTGTTGGTCCCGTTTGATGATCCACGACGACTGGCAGAGGCAATCGAATCTCTGTTGGCAGACCCTGAACGGGCACATCGATATGCAACTGCAGGGGCTACCAAAGTAGCACAGCGATACACCTGGGATGCAATTGGCGCTGCAATGGTACCGGTTTGTGTAGCAGCAGGCACGACCGACGCATGATCATTGATATACATCAACATTATTTGCCACGACTGCCGTCCTATCCCGACGAAGTACGCCAGGCATGGCTCTATCAAGGTTCGCGCATTCAAGGGTATCGTGATGTTCCTGCCCTCATTGCTGATATGGATGCTGCAGGGATAGACCAAATCATCTGGCAGGGCGAGTATTTCCGCCATGCAGAGAACTGTGTCGCACGCAATCGGGTTGTGGCCGCAGCGTTGGCCCAGTACCCAAACCGCTTGCAGGCATTTGCAAGCATACAGCCTGCGCATCCTGATGCAATAGAGCAGATCAAGCGTGCGCGTGGGGCGGGTCTGCTGGGAGTCGGCGAACTCAATCCTGCGGCGCAGGGTTTTTCGTTGCGTGATGCTGCGGTGCTCCGGGCGTTGGCGTTCTGTGCTGACGAAGGAATACCGGTCCTCTTCCATGTCAACGAGCCTGTTGGTCCGGCATATCTGGGCAAAGTCCGTACCCCACTGGTTGCGTTTTATGAATGCGCGGCGCGTTTCCCCGAACTCAAGATCATACTGGCGCATTGGGGCGGGGGCTTGTGGTGGTACGAACAAATACCCGCGGTCAAATCGGCCTTGCGCAATGTGTGGTACGACACTGCTGCGTCGTTTTTTACGTATCCCGATACGGCGTTGATGGCACATATGGCGAGTATGGTCGTGCCCGACAAAATCGTATTTGGAAGTGACTACCCGCTCCATCCTGTGGGCAAGCCAGAACAGTGGCTGTCACAGTGGAAAGCAACATTCGCCGAGGCGTGCCCGACGCATCTGCGTGCTGCGTGGATGGGGCAGAACGCTCATCACCTTATCCATCAGCCGACACGACAATTACGAGGTTCACCGGTGCACATTGCACCGCTCAGCATGGCCACCCCTGTCGTGGTTGTAGCAGAGCAGTGGCCAGAAAAGCTCAATATTCTCGCACGTTGGAACATCGCTGTGACCGAAGAGACCCCCTGGTGGCAAACAATCACCCATGCCTTGAGCGAGTCAGGGCATGGGCCAGAAGTGCATGATCAGGTGCTGCAGCTGTTACAAAATTAACGCAGTGCTGTTACGGACCACGAGCGCCGATTACCACTGATGCGCCAGGGAGTATCCATTCACCGACCGACGGTATGGTCCCGATGACTTCATACGGTCCGTATTGATCGAAGACGTCGGGGATGCGGTCACGTGATTGCTCATCAACGAACACATTCGTGATACCCAATTGATTGAGTGTGCTGAGTGCCGTCTGTGCATCCATCTTGCGGAGCTCGGGCATTCGTACCGCACCTTCGACCGGTGGTCCAAACTGACCGAGCAATTCGGTTGTGCAGACTGGTATCATCGCTGCATCAAACGGCAAAATTGGTGGGGTCCGTTCGGCAGCGTTGGCTGCAACCTCCCAATTGAGAGTGACATTGATATCTGGTTCGGGTGGTGGGACGATCCACGCAACGGCATTGACGACACGATCTGGAGGTACCGATAGTCCTTCGGTGGGGGTACACAGACTGGTCGAAATAACTGCCGTGTCGGTAATGACTCCGGACAGCGGCAAATCAAGGTTGATTTTGACCACCGTGACCGGTTGGAGCAACCCGGCGCATGGATCTGGGCCACCCTGGTCAGGCAGTCCTGTCGGGTCCGGGAGCGACGGTTCGTCACTCGGTAATGGTGCGATTGGCCCGGCTGCCATGGTGCGGGTGAAGAGCTCGGTAGAACGATTATTGAATGGTCCTGGCAGCGGACAAATGGGTTGTTCGGTGATCCCTTTGGGCCGGATGAAATCTACAGGCAACTCGC
>CAIZHO010000139.1 GCA_903932805.1 uncultured Roseiflexaceae bacterium
ACAGAGTGGCGGCATGGCATGGATGAGTGGCAACGTGACGATGTCAACCAACATGAATGGTGGCCTGGGCGGGATGTTCAAACGTGCAATCAGCGGGGAATCTCTGTTTATTGCAGAATACGGCGCAACGGGTGGCCGTGGGTTGATTTCGTTTGCGTCTGACTTCCCCGGTAAAATTATCCCGGTGCACTTGGCTGCTGGGCAACAGTTGATTGTGCAAAAGCAGGCGTTTATGTGCTCTGAAAAGAGTGTCTCGTTTGACATTCACTTGCAACGCAAAATCGGTGCTGGGCTATTTGGCGGTGAAGGGTTCATCATGGAGAAGATCACCGGGCCAGGAGTGGCCTTTGTGGCATTCGATGGCGAAATCGTCGAATATACCCTGCAGCCCAATCAAATTCTCAAAGTGGATACCGGACATGTGGCCATGATGGAACCAACGGTGTCGATGGACATCGAAATGATGAAAGGGTTCAAAAACATCCTCTTTGGTGGCGAAGGATTGTTCTTGACCACCCTCAAGGGACCAGGCAAAGTATGGTTGCAGACCATGCCGATGATGTCACTTGCCAAAGCAATTGCCCCGTATATGCCACAATCAACGTCCGGCGGTGTCAGCACCGGCAATTCGATTGTCGACGGATTGCTCAAACAATAACTGCCGACACAAACAGCAAAGGCACCTCCCTAGTGGGAGGTGCCTTTTCGTGTGAATATCTACCGTTGCATGAGCTGTGTATACAGATTGAGGAACGCAGGGCCGAGCATGTCGTAGCCGAAACAACGGACGACTTTGGCGCGACCAAATGCACCGTATTGTGCACGCAGGCGCGCATCTTCGCCGAGTTGCCGCACCGCATCTGCATAACCTGCTACATCGTTGGGTTCGACAAGTATCCCAGATTGATTATGGTCAACCACCTCTGGCAAGGCCGAAGCATTGGTCGTCACAACAGGGATCCCACACGCCAACGCTTCGGCAGGGGCAATCCCGAATCCCTCTAAACGCGATGGGAAGAGCATAATGTCCGCAGAACGGTATGCAGCCACCAAACCATCGCGGTCTGGTGTACCGATGGGAATCATCCGCGGATGCGGTTGGGCGTCAACCCCTTGCTGAAAGCTGGCAGTGTAGTAGAGAACGTAATCATCGGGCAACAAATCCATGATTTTGGGAAGCAGATCGAAGCCCTTTCGGCGCGTTCTGTTGCCGACAAACAACAGTTTGATACGTGCATCGGATTGAGGCAACGCAGCTAACTGCCCATCTGGGTGGGGGGTGAAAACGTCGGTGTCGATGCCATCATAGATGAGATGGGTATCGGTACGACCATATGTCTGCTCGGTCATCATCTGTGTATAACGTGACACGCAGACAACGGCGTCGGCCTTTTTGACAGACCAACCGTCATATTGTGATTCGACGAGCCGATAAAACACGCGCTGTGCCAAGCTGCTGACCGGAGTCAAACGCGGATCCGTTGTCAGATGGTGTACGGTCGTGACAAGGGGTATCCCTGGTCGTTTGAGTGCATATGCCAAGCGTGAACGTGCTTGAATGATGCCATGGCCATCCGACCAACCCGTAGGAAGCGCGTATGGAAGTAACATTGGTAAGAAATTATACTGCTCTGGCATACGCAATAACTGCGCATGCTGTTCGCCAAAGCGTTTGACGGCACGCAAGATGTTTTGGATGCCAATGTCGACCCCACCACGCCCAATCGGCGAAACATACAGTGGACTGATGCTCATGGACGCGGCTTCTCCACCACGATGAAGTAACTTCCCGAACGCAGCGAACCGAACAACCAGATATCAAGCTCCATAAACCATGTCACGAGCATGAGGAAGTAGTACAGGCCGCCTTTGCGATCGAGACTACCGCGCAGTCGACGTCGCGCACGAATCTCGCGGTCGGTCCCATCGCTGATGGCAACGCTTTTGCTCGATGACGTCGATGGTTTGGATCGGCCTGCCCATGCTTCGCCCAGCTTCATCAGGACATGCTCAACAAAACTGGTGAACACGCTGTTCCAGAACACAACTTTGACCGGTTTGAGACCAGCGCGTTCAAACGCAGCCAACACGTCTTCCCAGGTTTCGAGTGCTTTGATATGGTCAGATTTGCGGAGCTTCTCACGTTCAAAGTCGTAGACACCGGCCTTGACGAACTGCTTACCGATCCAACGGCTGAGGCTGACCAACGGTTGTAACGTTGATTTCTCGCGGGTGTTGGACATCGCCAAGAACTGGCCGCCGGGCTTGAGCACGCGTGCTTGTTCAGCGAGATACGCATCGATGACATCGATAGGGAAGTGCTCGAGCACATCGAGCGAAAACGCCTTGTCAAACACATTGTCGTCGAACGGCAAGTTGCGTGAATCAGCCTGCGTCAGATCAATTTGTGCGAGTGCGACATCAGCAAACATGGTGGCAGGGTCGTTGCCGACCATGGTCTTGACCAGATGAGCATTCCAAACCGCGAACTTGCCGTTCCCACATGCATTATCGAGACACACATCGTTCTTGTTGAGATTGAGCAGTCGCACCGTTGTGCGATTGCGCACTCCTGCAGCGAGGACTGCGGGAGCGAGATCACGATAATCAAGTTCTTCGGAGAGTTGTTCTTCTTCTGTGACATACTTGGACACGTAGTCATAGTCCACGCCGCGCGGCATCAAGTCGATATACCCTGCGCGCTTTGGGTAGGTAATCGAGCAAACGCGACAGACAACAGCATCGGATTGATTATCGAGTTCGGTAGAACCACAACTCGGGCAGCGCAACAGCGCGAGCAATGCAGGTGATATCATGCGACAAGACGCTCCGATACAAAATGTTTCGCTGTATTTTACCACAGCGTATTTGACAGCATCCTGACGCCGACGTAGCATAGCAATGACACAGAGAGGAGTCGCAATGAACGCACCAATTCCCGTATTCGATGGACACAACGACACATTGTTACGGTTAATCGCCGACAACAAAGAGGGCGATAACTTCTTTGAAAGTCCCCATGGTCACATCGATCTGAGTCGTGCACGGCGTGGCGGCTTGGCTGGAGGATTCTTCGCTGTATACATCCCTTCTGACCCCACAGCCGCAGTTGTGACTGACCGAGATAACCTGCCACCAGCGCTGGATTATCACTATTCTGCGCAGATGGCAATGAAGATGAGTGCCAAGCTATTCGAAATCGAACGTGAATCGCATGGCGAGTTCAAAGTTGTACGCAGCGTGGCAGAAATACGTGCCGCAAAAGCAGCGGGCAGCATGAGCGGCATTCTTCATTTTGAAGGTGCAGAGGCGATCGACGGCAATCTCGATGCACTCGAAGTCTATTACCAGGCCGGTTTGCGCTCCATTGGCCCTGTCTGGAGTCGTCCAACGATTTTCGCTGAGGGTGTACCTTTTCGCCATCATCACAGTCCTGATACGGGGCCGGGATTGACCGAAGCCGGGATCGCACTCATCAAAGCATGCAACCAAAAGAAAATCATGATTGATTTGTCCCACATGAACGAAAAAGGATTTTGGGACGTGGCACGCGTTAGTAGCCAGCCGTTGGTTGCCACGCACTCAAATGTGTGGAATTTGAGCCAATCGACCCGCAATTTGACCGACAAACAACTCGATGCAATCAAAGACTCGGACGGCATGGTAGGGCTGAACTTCGCGGTGGTGTTCTTGCGTGAAGACGGCAAGCATGACGCACAAACGCCACTTTCGACAATGGTCGATCACATCGATTATCTCGTCAAGCGCATTGGGATTGACCGTGTTGGGTTGGGATCTGATTTCGATGGCGCGACGATACCTGCCGAAATCGGTGACGCCGCGGGCCTTCCACGGCTCGTCGATGCCTTGCGGGCACGCGGCTACGGCGATGCAGAACTCACCAAACTCTGCTTCGAAAACTGGATGCGTGTCTTGACCGCGACATGGGGTGGCTAAATACCAAAAGCGCCGTGGGGAGCACTCCCCA
>CAIZHO010000140.1 GCA_903932805.1 uncultured Roseiflexaceae bacterium
GTACGGTATGCGGCCAAATCGAGCGTACGGATGTCGCGTCCATCAATGAAAATCGACCCGCCTTGGAACTCATAGAAGCGCAACAGCAACTTCACGATGCTCGATTTGCCAGCACCGGTATGACCGACAATGGCGATTTTTTCACCGACCTCGATGTGCAGGTTGAAGTCATTCAACACGACACTCTCTGGGTTGTAGGCGAACTTGACATTCTTGAAGACAACATCACCCGGCATTTCGTCGACCGGCAGATTATTGGTTTGTGCAACCCGCGCTTCGGCATCCATCAGCGCAAATACACGCTCGCTTGCAGCCAACCCCAATTGGAACTGGCTCCAGAACGAGGCAATACTGGTCAATGGAAAGAAGAACAACCCCACGCTTTGAATGAACAAGAACCAATCACCGACCGACAAACTGGTAGGATCTTCGATCGAGATGACACCACCGAAGTACACCAAAACGACCAATGCCAACCCGGTGATGCTCCCCAAAACCGGCCAGATGCTTCCAAAGATGATACTCTGGCGCACTTTGATGCGGTATTGCATCGCGTTGGTTTCGGCAAATTCTTTGTAAATCAACGCCTCACGACGGAAACTTTTGGCAACCCCGATACCACTGACGGTTTCGGAAACCGCACTGTTAACCAGAGAGCCGGCACGCTGCGCCTGCTGCGTGGCCGCACGTGCAGCCCGGCGAAACGCAAGCGCTGCAATGATGACCAGTGGTGAAATTGCCAAGGTAATCCATGCCAAGGTGACATTCACAAAAAACAACGATGCTGTGACAGCAGCGACAAGCAAGACTTGACTGAGGAGTTCGATACTCAGCGTCACCACCGAAGAAAAGTCCTGGGTATCTGATAACACACGACTCACGACTTTGCCCGATGCAAACTCATCGTAAAACGACATGTCTCGTGCCAGAACTGCGTCCATCGAATCTTCACGGACCTTCATGACGACTTCGCCGACTGCAATTGCGGTGTAGCGCTGGCGGACATAGTTCACGAACCAACCGACCACCCCGAGTAGGGTAATCAAAGCAGCCCAGCCAAGCACGATGGTGACATCGTCGCCATTTGCGGCATCGTCGATCCCCTGCGAAATCAACTTTGCTGCCAACGGTGGGAACAACGCTCCGATTGCCGTCACCAGCGATACCAAGATCATTGTCTTGAAATGCGGGCGGAAGTATGTTGCAATGCGACGGAGCAATTCGCCATCGCTATATTTACGATCGTATGCCTCAGCATCCAATCCATCGAGCACAAAACCCATTGGTTTACTCCCTATGCAGACGGCTGATTATGCTCATCGCGGGCGAAAATTCGGCGGTATGACATACTCTTTTGCATCAACTCTTCGTGGCTGCCTTGGGCTTCGATGCGGCCACGACGGAGAACGACGATCCGGTCGGCCCAGCGGATTTGTGCTAAACGGTGGGTAATCAGCAACGTCGTCCGACCTTTGAGTACTTCACGCATTGCCCGTTGAATCTGATCTTCGGTGGCACTGTCGATGGCACTTGTCGAGTCGTCGAGGATCAAGATGCGTGGGTTCGTCAAAAAGGCACGTGCGATGGCGATGCGCTGCCGCTGCCCACCCGACAGGGTGACACCACGCTCACCGACCACCGTGTCGTATCCCTCGGGGAAGCTCGAAATGAAGTCATGTGCCTGTGCCTGTTGGGCAGCCCAGATGATACGTTCACGCGGCACGTCCGAACGAGCGCCGAACGCAATGTTCTCGGCGATGGTTTTGGAAAACAAAAAGATGTCTTGCTCGATCATCGAAATCTGCGACCGCAGCGAATCGAGGTTCCACAAGCGCACATCGACGCCATCGATGGTGACAACACCCTCGGTCGAATCATAGGTTCGGTTCACCAAACGGGTCAGTGTCGTTTTGCCTGAGCCTGTTTGTCCAACGATAGCGATGGTCTCACCGGGTTTGGCCGTGAAGCTGATGTCGGTCAAAATGTTGGAGTCGCCATACCCAAACGCGACATTTTTGAACTCGAGCTCGCCACTCACAATGTGCGATTCACCATTGGGGTTCTCGTCCATCTCGGTCTCGGTGTTGATGATGGTCAGAATGCGCTGCGCTCCAGCGAGACCAAATTGTACCAACGCGAACATAAACAGAGAGATAAACGTGGGGAATTGAAAGAGGGAAATCAACGTCATGTATGCCACGACTTGGCCGGTGGTTATTGCACCCGTGCTCTCGAGCCACATTGCGTGGCCAAATCCTAACCCAGTCAATAATCCATAAAACAGGAACGGGATGTAGCGCGCTTTGATTTCACCCTCTTGGATGAACAAATCACGATA
>CAIZHO010000141.1 GCA_903932805.1 uncultured Roseiflexaceae bacterium
GCAGACCTAAAAAATAGCGGTACTCATTGGCTGACCCGTACTGTCCGCCTTCTCCGCTTGCGCCATTGTCCGAAAGCACCACGAAGATGGTGTCGCGCATCTTGTTCTTCTTTTCCAGGAAATCGACTAAGCGACCTATCTGTGCATCGGTGTGCTCTGTGAAGCCAGCAAAAACTTCCTGCATACGCGACATCAATCTGCGCTCATCAGCGCTCAGACTTGCCCAATCATGGATACCTGGGTTACTTGGAGCCATCTGCGTGTCTGGCGGGACGATGCCCATCTTTTTTTGGCGCTCAAGCACGCGCTCGCGTTCGACATTCCAGCCAGCATCGAAGCGGCCCCGGTACTTGTCGAGAAAAGACTGCGGCGCTTGGTGAGGCGCGTGACATGCTCCGAAGGCAAGGTATAAAAAAAAGGGCTTATCGGGGGTGGCGGAAAGATGATCCGAGAGGAATTCTTCGGCGCGGTCGACAAGATCCTCGCTCAGGTGATAGTCTTCGCGCGGAGCAGGTGGAACGTAGTGTTGGTCGTACCAGAGTTCTGGGGCCCATTGATCTTCCTCACCGCCCAGAAAACCGTAGTACCGGTTGAAGCCGCGCTGCGTTGGCCAGTTGTTGAATGGCCCTACCGGGCTGCATTCTGCGGGCGGCACGAGGTGCCATTTTCCCAGTGCGTAAGTGCCATAGCCATTTTGCTGAAGCATCTCGGCCAGCGTAGCCGCGCGTGGAGATATTGCGCCACGCGCGTTATCGAAACCAGTGTCAAAATCTGCCAGGTAGCCCATTCCTGCCGCGTGGTGGTTTCGACCAGTCAGCAAGCATGTTCGAGTCGGTGAGCACATGGCCGTGACATGGAAGTTTGTATAGCGCAAGCCTTTGCCGGCCAGTCGATCGATGGCCGGTGTTTCTATTGACGACCCGTAGCAACCGAGTTGTGCAAAGCCGCAGTCGTCGAGAACGACCCAGACAATGTTAGGGGCGCCGACCCCCGGTTTGGCGCGGCTAGGCCAGGCAGGTTTGGCATCATGAACTGTCTTAGCTTTAGGTGCGGCCATGGGTTGCTTTGCAAATTTGAGATATTTGTGTCAATCGCGCAGTGCGTGCATCACGCTTTTCAAGGCTGGGTAAAGGTTGACATATTGCGTGTGAAATGCTTCATAGCGGCGCATCCCCTCAAGTGTGGGTTGTGCACGCTCCACGAGATGAACCCAATCTCGCTCTACTGTTTCAAGGTCCGCCATTCCACTGCCCAGCGCAGCCAGCATTGCTGCACCCATGCTTGCCTCGACATCGTCCCGCATCGTGTGTACCGTACGTCCAGTTACATCTGCAATGATCTGCATCCAAAGGTCCGAGCGGCTGGCGCCGCCGACGACCGTTAGGTCAGCGTTGAGCACTGACCCGTCCAGTGTGCCGGCCTCGATGTTGTGTCTTAGCGCGTGGCTGACCCCCTCAAGCACTGCACGGTATAGGTGCTGGCGACGGTGATGCAGCCCGAGTCCGACGAATGCACCACTTGCCTTGGCGTCCCAGATAGGACTTCTTTCACCCATGAGGTATGGCAAAAACAACAATCCCTCTGCACCCGGCGGTAACTGACTTGCGGCTCTCTCCAGAACATCGTGCACGTCGCTTCCGTCGGACTGAGCTTGCGAAACGATGGTCTGACAGAAGTTGTCGCAGAACCAAGTAACTGAAGCGCCCGCGGTAATCGCGCCGCCGAATACGTAGAGATCACGTAGACCGTTTACGACGTGGGGCATACTAACGAGTCCGTGGCGACCATCGGCATTCGGGCGAATGCTGCCCCAGCACATGCTGGTGCCGATCATGGCCACATGATTTCCGGGGCGGCTGGCACCTGCGGCCAGAGTTGCCACGGCGGCATCTACGCCGCCAGCCATGAGCGGCAGGCCGGCAGGCAAACCCAAGCGCTCGGCCCATTGAGGCAAAAGTGTGCCGACCACGTCGCTAGACTCCACCAGCCTGCGGGGTATCAGATGCTGCGGCAATCCAAGCCGCTCCATCATCTCCCAAGACCAATCACGCGCCGCCACATCGTAGATCCCCCCGATATTGCACGCCGAACTGTGGTCTACAGCAACTTGACCGGTGAATTTAAAGTTCACATAGCTGTTTGGCGGCAGTAGTGCCGTGGTGCGGCTCCACGCCTCCGGCGCCTTGTCGCGTAGCCAGAGCATTTTGGTGTAACCGTAGTAGCTGTCCAGACCGTTACATGTGATGTCATAGAGTCGCTCAAGGTCGACGTTGGCGCGAACCCATTCCACTTCGTCCTGTGCGCGCCTGTCCATCCAGATCAGGCAAGGGTGAGTTGCATCCCCCTGGGCATCGATGGGGACACCCGAGCCGCCATACAGTGAGCTCACGCACAGACCTACGATGGATTGCGGATCAATATGGGAGTTTTTAACGACGTTGAAAATGCATTTGACGACAGCATCAAGCCACACCTGCGGCCATTGTTGCGCCCACATTGGATGCGGCGTCTCAACTTGATAGGATTCCGAGTGCTGAGCAACAATTCGCGCTTTAGCGCCGACCAGCACGGCCTTCGTACTCTGCGTGCCGATATCGACGCCGATGACGTATTGCTGGCCGTTTTTGCCCATGCTCATTCAGCTTCCGGTTTAAGCAATACTTTGATGGAGTCCGTTGAATTGGCGATGGCAAATGCGTTCTCCCAATCCGACAAGGGGAACTCATGTGTGACTATGCCGCGTGAGGTGACCAGACCCCGTGCAAAAAGATCAATAGCAACCGGGTAGCAGTACGGGCCTAGGTGGGCGCCCCGTACATCGAGCTCCTTTCGGTCGCCGATGATGGACCAGTCCACGCTGGTATCAGAGCCGAACACGCTGAATTCGACAAAACGGCCAAGCTTGCGAATCAAGTCCAGGCCCTGACCAACACCTGCTGAAACCCCCGTCGTTTCGATATACACATCGCATCCGTAGCCGCCCGTCAAACCGTGCACGATAGCTTTGGCATCTTGCTCCCGGGGATTGATGGTGACATCGGCACCAAAGGCCTTGGCCAGTGCCAGACGCTCGGGCACCATGTCGATGACGATTAATTTGCGCGGGGTCTTGAGGTGTGCGATTTGAGCCATGCAAAGCCCCAAGGGTCCAGCACCGGCCAGCACCACCACGTCGTCGAGTTGAATGTCGGCCCGGTTTACAGCGTGGATCGCGCACGACATCGGCTCGATCATGGCAGCGTCCCCAAGCGACAGACTTTCTGGGATGCTATGAACGCGGGCTGTTGGGGGGATAAGCATGTAGTCCGCCATTCCGCCGTCGGCAACTTCGCGCTGAAAGCCAAAAATATTATGCACTTCGCACATCCAGTATTTACCGGTAGTGCAATAGCGGCAGCGATTGCAGGGCACGATCTGCTCTGCAATGACACGCTCACCCATTGCAACACCAAAGTGCTCGAGTGCCCCAGCGCCAGCATCAACGACATGGCCGTAAAACTCGTGACCCGCAATCACCGGCGCTTTCACCCATGCAGGTTGA
>CAIZHO010000142.1 GCA_903932805.1 uncultured Roseiflexaceae bacterium
AAACAACAATTTGCGGACGAATGACGGTGGTATAGTTGATGCATACACGATTTTGAGCGGAGCACACCCATGCCACAGCATCGTTGGGACACCACAGACGCACAATCCATGCCGGCACTCGATGGACTCGTCTACCGCAGTCGTTTGTTGGGCAGCGATCGAAGCGTCGTGAATATATTCGGCGGCAACACGAGCGCCAAAACAAATGAAATCGACCACACCGGCAAACATGTGCAAGTGTTGTGGGTCAAAGGCTCTGGCAGTGACGTCGCCTCCATTACGGAGGGCGGTTTTGCTGCTTTGCGCATGCCCGACATCGCGCCATTGATGGGCCGCGCCGCAATGAGCGACGAAGAGATGGTTGCCTATTTGAATCGGAGCACCTTCCTCGTCGATCGACCGCGCCAGAGTATCGAAACGCTGCTGCATGCATTTATCCCGGCAGCACACGTCGACCACACGCACCCCGATGCGGTAATTAGTTTGGCCTGTGCCGCCGATGGTCTTGCGCTGTGCCGCAAATTATGGGGCGAACGTATGGTTTGGGTCGACTACATCCGCCCGGGATTCACGCTGTCGAAGCAAATCGGCGAAGGGGTCATTGCGCATCCCAAAGCGGATCTGGTCGTTATGGGCAAACACGGGCTGACCGTGTGGGGCAATACGAGTGCAGAAGTCTACAGCCAGACCATCAAGGTCATCGGTGAAGCCGAAGCGTTCATCGAACATACCCGCAATGGGCGCGTCATTTTTGCGGGCGCCGCAGTGCCCGCACTCGAAGCATCCCAACAACACACCACCTGGACGGCCATTTTGCCGGCTCTACGTGGGATGCTCAGTGTGCAGGGGAGCCAAATCGTGCAGATTGATAGCTCGCCAGACGTACTTGCCTGCATCGGGAGCGCGGGCGCAGCGGCGTTCACCCAAATCGGGGCAGCCTGCCCGGACCATTTGGTGCATACCAAGCGCCTGCCGTTGTTTGTCGATTGGACCCCTGCAGCCGGCATTCCTGCCCTGCTCACCGCACTGCAATCGGGCGTGCGCGACTATGTAAGCGCCTACACTGCGTACTTCGAGGCGCACAAGAGCGCAGACGATGTCATGATGAATCCGTTCCCACGGATCATCCTCATCCCCGGGTTAGGTGTGGTAACCGCCGGGGCCGATGCGCAGGCAGCCGACATCAGCAATCAGCTCTACCATCGGGCTGTCGCCGTCATTCGGGGCTGTATGTCCGTCGGCGAGTACACTAGTTTGAGCGCAGCCGAGGCATTTGCAATCGAGTATTGGCCGCTCGAGCAGTACAAACTCAAGCTCAAACCCGCCCCGCGGGAGCTCGCCGGCAAAATCGCCGTCGTAACCGGTGCAGCAAGCGGCATTGGTCGCGCGACTGCGCGTCGGTTGGCCGCTGATGGTGCGCACATTGCCATTTTCGACATCAACCTCGAAGGTGCCAAAAAGGTCGCCCAAGAGCTCAATGACACCTACAAGATGCGCCGCGCCATTGCCGTGCATTGCGATGTCACCAGCGAAGCCGCCGTCATCGCGGCCATGGAGCACGTCATCCACGCGTTTGGCGGCCTCGACATCGTGGTCAACAATGCCGGTTTTGCGATAGCCAAACCCGTGACCGAAACGACGGTCGACGATTGGGACAAGATGTTGAATGTGCTGGGCAAAGGGTACTTCCTCATTTCGCGCGAAGCCTTCAAGATCTGGCAGCAACAAAAAGCCGGCGGCTCACTCGTCGTCATTGCCAGCAAAAACAGCGTTATGGCCAGCAAAGGCAACGTCGCATACAGCGCAGCCAAAGCCGCCGAACTGCACATGGCCCGTTGTCTGGCAGAAGAAGGTGGCCCGATTGGGGTCCGTGTCAATACCGTGTTGCCTGATGCAGTCCTCGAGGGGAGTGGAATCTGGGACCAAGGGTGGCGCGCTGCCCGTGCTGCCGGGTATGGTATCAAACCCGAAGAACTCGAAGACTTTTACAAGGCACGCACCGTACTCAAAGTCAACGTCCGCCCCGAAGACATCGCCGAAGCAGTCAGTTATTTCGCAGGTCCACGGGGCAGTCGCACCACTGGTGGGATGATAACCGTCGATGGCGGCGTCACGGCTGCCTACGCACGCTAATGAAAGGGTGATTGGTATGAGTATGCGCATAGGAATCATCGGCTGCGGTGGGATTGGACGCACCCACCTCGCCGCCTGGATCGATGCCGGCTATACACCTGTCGCACTCTGCGATGCAGTGCCTGGTGCAGCCGAGGCACTCGTCGGTACAACGGGCGCAACGGCATATACCGATGTCACACAGATGTTCGCCGATGCACAGCTCGATATCGTCAGCATCTGCACCCCGCCCACGAGCCATTGCACGCTGACGATCCAAGCGCTCGAAGCCAAGCTCCATGTGTTGGTCGAAAAACCAATGGCACCGACAGTAGCCGAATGCAATGCCATGATTGCAGCAGCTGATCGTGCTAATCGGTTGCTCAGTGTGGGCTTTTGTCACCGCTACCAGCCACAGATCGTCGCCCTCAAAGAGGCGCTCAACGATGGCATGATTGGTACACCCATGATGTTCCGCAATCGGTTTGCCGGTGTTATGCCAAATGTCCATCAACGGTGGTTCAGTGATCCTGCGTTGGCTGGCGGTGGCGTCATCATGGATACGTGTGTCCATTCGGTAGATTTGTTCCGCTTTTTCTTTGGTGATGTGCGTCGCGTCCAAGCGAGTGCAACGACGCGTGCGACCGACCTTGGTCCCGCATTGCGCGTCGAAGACAGCGCCATTATCACTCTCACCAGCCTTGATGGGGTATTGGGTGTCATCGAAGCGAGCTGGCGGACTGCACCCGGCGTCTGGACTGTTTCGGTGTATGGCACCACCGGTTCGCTCACGATGGACTACAACACGATGCAACTGACACATCAAAATGCCGAAGGGGTCGCAACTACCCTCCCCATCGCTGATCGTGACCGCTTCAGCGCCGAAGTAGCCCATTTTGCAGCGTGCGTGCAAAACGGCGGCGCGTTGCGCGTGACCGGGATTGACGGCCGTCAGGCAACAGCGATTCTGGTTGCAGCAATGGCGGATGCAAAATCAACCTAAGCGACGGCACGCAGAAAGAAAAAAACGGCAGGCATATGCCTGCCGTTTTTTTGTTCAAAAAGAAAAGCTGCGTTATGCCTTTTTGCGCAATACCATAAGCGTCCACCACAACCCAACCAGTTGCTGGAGTGTCCGCCAAATACGCGGAAAGTTGAAAAACTGGCTTTTGCCATAGGTGCGATGATAATGGTGGACGGGGACTTCCGCAAAATTTTTGCCTGCATCCTGAAGCTTCTTAACCAATTCGAGACAGATAGTTCCACTGTCAGAAGAGAGGTTGATTGCACCCATTGCTGAGCGGCGGATAAGGCGGAAGTCACAATCCACATCACGCAACTTGAAGCCAAACATCAGCTTGACCGTGTGATGGTAGACGCGACCAATGACTTTGCGATGGAACGGGTCACTGCGATCGATTTTGTACCCGTTGACCACATCGATGTCGGGTCGCATCGCGGCGAGCAACAGCTTGAGTTCACGCGGATCGTACTGTGCGTCCCCGTCTGTATAAAAGACAAATTCTTTGGTGCACGCGGCAAACCCGGCCCGCAACGCACCACCATAGCCTAGCGGTTCGCGGTGTGCTTGATAACTGAAGCGTGGGTACTGTGTTGCCAACTCGGCGAGGACGTCGACCGTAAAGTCCGTGCTCCCGTTTTCGATGACAATGACTTCGTAGTCGTCGCTTACTTCCGAGAGCGTTTGGAGCGTGGTGACGACCAAACTCCCAATCGTCCCACCGTCGTTGTACGCTGGAAAGAAAGCAGAAATACTCGGTCGCTGCGTCGTCATACCAAACCCCCGCTACACTTCTCTTCAGTCAGTATACCATCAACGACCCGGCTGGCATTGCAACGCACAAGGGGGGCTATGGTATGATTGCCTCACTACCTTACAAGAGTACCGCCATGCACAAACCGATTGCGTCGTTGCTCCGTGCAGATATTGCTGGTTTTGCTCCGTACACCCCGATCGTTCCCCTCGATGTGCTTGCACAGCGCCTTGGGCTACCGCTTGCGGACCTCATCAAACTCGACGCCAACGAAAACCCCTACGGGCCGACGGCAGCCACCCGTGCAGCCCTCGCGCATCTGGCAACCGAAACCGGTGCTCGCACTCAAACTGCACTCTATCCAGACCCGGACACCACCAGCCTCCGCGCAGCGATAGGCACACACCTCGGCCAATCACCCGATCGCATCATTTGTGGGAATGGGTCAGACGAAATCATCGATGTGCTCATGCGAGCCACCATTACCCCTGGTGCGGCGGTGATTGATGCAACCCCTACATTTGGGATGTATGCCTACAGCACGCATCTCTATCAAGGCACGTACATCGAAGTCCCACGGACTGCGTCCTTTGACATCGATATCGATCAGATGCGGGCTGCCATCACGCGCCATCAGGCCAAAATCGTCATTCTGGCTGCACCGAACAACCCAACCGGCAACCCACTCAGCCGGGACGAACTGCTTGCGCTTCTCGATTTGCCGCTCATCGTGGTGTCCGACGAGGCATACGCCGAGTTCAGCGGCATCAGTTTTGTGGATCTCATCGACTCCCACCCCAACCTCGTCGTATTGCGCACGTTCAGCAAATGGGCGGGTCTGGCGGGCCTCCGGGTGGGCTATGGAGTCATGCATGAGACCCTGGCTGCAGAGCTCTGCAAAATCAAGCCGCCATACACCGTCAATGTGGCTGCAGATGTTGCCGCCACTGCAGCTATTCGCGATTATGCGTCGATGCAGCCACTTCTGCAACAGATCTGTCAAGATCGCGATGCGTTTGCGGCACGCCTCACGACACTCGGGTGCGTTGTGTATCCGAGTGTTGCTAACTTCCTGCTGGTACGTACACCCATTTCTGCGCTCACTGTGCGTGATGAGCTGATGAAGGCAGGGATTTTGATCCGCTACTTCCCCAAGCCCCGGCTTGCTGAATGCATCCGCATCAGCATCGGCACAGCCGCCCAACACGAGCGCGTTTTGGCGGTGTTAACGACGATCTTCACAGAGCAGAAAGGGCTATAAACGCATGAGCCACGAAGAGCTGTCGCATTTGCGTGAATTCGCCACCGAGCTTGCCTACCTCGCTGGGCGGGTGACCCTGCGCTACTTTCAAACGGACGTAGGTGTCGAACTCAAAGAAGACCAGTCACCGGTCACTATCGCCGACCGATCTGCCGAACGCTTGATGCGCGAGTTGATTGAACAAAAATACCCTCACCACAGTATTTTGGGCGAAGAAGAAGGCGAGACACGCCCGGGCGCGAGCTTTCGCTGGATTTTGGATCCGATCGACGGAACGAAATCGTTTGTCGCCGGGGTCCCGATGTACACGGTTCTTGTCGGCCTCGAACGTGACGGTGTACCGGTCGTCGGTGCGGTAGCAATCCCCCCGAGCAACGAGCTCATCAGTGCTGCGACTGGTCAGGGCTGCTTGTGGAACGGCCGACGTGCGCGCGCCAGTGCTACCCGTGAGCTATCGCAGGCAGTCATTTCGACCACGGATGTACAACACATGTACGAAAACAACAAGGGACCTGCATTCGACCGCTTGCGCAATCGCGCACGGATGGTGCGTGGGTGGGGCGATGCATACGGGCATATGCTTGTCGCAACCGGTCGCAT
>CAIZHO010000143.1 GCA_903932805.1 uncultured Roseiflexaceae bacterium
CGTCCCTGGATGTGACCAGTTGATCGGTAGTGCTGGTAGAGCCGTACTTCCGTCTCTTTCGCACCACGCCAGTCGACGCGTTGTTGGGCTGTCATGAGCGGTAATTCTCCCCGACAGAATGATTCTTTGCGTAGCCGGCGATTCATCCCATCCAACAAATGACCAAGCTCATGCAGCAATGGGCTTACTCCGGGGACAGCAGTGTAATAGCCTTCGAACAGTCGCTCAGCAACCAGGATGATCCGGTGGGCATGGTCGTCGTAGCAGCCCCCACCGACGCCGCCGACGCGGTCGTAGACGCTACCGTTTGCACACAACCAAAACGATGGTGTGCCGCCGGTAAACGCAGTCAAGATATCGGGTCGATCCACGAAGCACGACACCACTTGCCCTACCACCATGCACTGCAACGCCAACGGTGCCGGTGTTTTGGCCGGATTGAGAAAGAAGATTTCGAGCGGCGTATGAACCAGAAGTTGACGAAACCAGTGAATCCACCGCTGCCGTCGCGCTCCTGTCAGCTGTCGAATAATCGGAAAAAAGTGTTGTAATGCGCTTACTTCACGGCTCTGCAGATACACAAGCAGTGCCATCGGCACAGCGGTCGCTACGCCAGTTGCTCGGAGTGTGGTCCAAGCGGCGTGCAGCGTCGCAACCGATACATCCGCATTGGCATGCACGTCGACGGCGCTGTCGGGTGTCGCAGTAGCCAGAAATGTTGCTGCGTCGATATGTGCAATGTCGTCGAATCGGTAGCGCATAGAGGTTCCTTTTGCTGAATGGCACATGAGCGGCTCCATCTTCCTTGAACAAATCTTGACGACAGCCCACATAGAACGTTGAACTATGACGACTATAGTAAGGAAGTGGGATTTATCTGAAGGAGAATTACATGACTACTACCGCAGTACTATTCGCCACGCTTATGCTTGCTTCCGGTGCCATCCGTATCGGGCTCATTTTGCTGGCAATCTGGGCAATCGTCCGACTCGTCGATCGCCTGCGTACACCAATCGCTGCTGAGCCAGCGCCTACGACACCGTCGGTCGAACAATCCGCCACACCCGCAGTCGAAGCATAACCGAGAAAGAGCACCAGAATGACAACACAGAAACGCGATTGGGTACGGATCATTGGTATAACGGGTGCTGCCCTCGTCGTCGCCGGTGGCATTACACTCGGCAGTTTGAAGGTCGCAGAAGCGACTGGGTATGTGACCCTCCCTGCTCGTGCTGGCCACATGAAGGGTGATGGGTTTGGCATGGACGGCGCTGGCCGAATGAACGGTGGTCGCAAGCATCGCCAGCACGGTGTCGGTCAGATGGATGGTCACGGCAAGATGGGTGAGAATGGGATGGCGTTTGGCCGGTCAGGGCAAACAGCATCAGGGGATGAAGAAATTCTGCAGCATGTCCTGATGCTGTTGCAGGCAGAGCAGCAGATGGCAACCAAGCTGGGGACGAGCGAAAGTGTCGCCCAAACCATTGCTACCACCCGTGCCGGTGACATCACTACTGTGACGGCACTCCAGACGCAATGGTACCCAGATGCTGCTGCTGTAACTGTCCCTGCATTCACAAACGTCACGAGCATCGAAGAACTTCGGCAAGAGATGTTGCATCACTCACAGGTACTCGAGCAAATCAATGCAAAAGCAACCTATGAGCATCCGGAACTCGCATCCTGGGTTCAGGCAACGTTGGCCAAGCGGGCAACCGAGATTACCACGCTCTACACCAAGTAACTGTCCCAGCATCTGTCCCCCGTGTGCATCAGCACACGGGGGATTGCTTCGTTCACGCGCCGGGAGTGAACTGGTGCTCCGGGGTTTGCCATACGACACTGCCTTCGAGGGCACTCGCCACCTCGAGTAACAGCGCCTCTTGCCATGGACCTGCCATGAGTTGGAAGCCAACCGGCAGCCCGTTTGCGGTTGCTCCAGCCGGCATACTCATGGCCGGCAAGCCAGCGAGATTGGCCAGAAAAGCAAATCGCATGATCTCGAAGGTGCTCCCCAAATCACTGACACCCTGTGCAATTGCTGACGGGGTAATCGGCGGTGCGACGAGGCCAGAAGTCGGTGATGCGATGCAGTGGAGGTCTGCAAAGAGCGTACGGAGATTCGCAATGCACCGTGCCCGAGTCTGCTGTGCATGGGTAATGTCTGCGCTAGTAAATTCTCGTGCGAGTGCAAGTGACAAGCGTGTTTCGTCTGTTAGAGCGTCTGCATGCGTGGCGAGTGCTGAGTCCAGACCGCGTAACATTTCGGTGGTGATGATGATTGTATGGGCCACGCGGGCGGCTTCGAGCTGCGGTATTTCGACTGCAATGATTGTTGCACCGGCATCGTGCATGATGTTCAGCATTTCGGTGCATCGCGTGACGATTTCTGCATCTGCATGCGAAAACCACGCAGGCATGTAACCGACGCGCAACCCTGCCAACGACCGTTTGCCGAGTCGCGGTGCTACCACACTCGGCTGTCGCATACTGGCTGTATCGGCGCTATCAGCCCCTGCCATGGTCAGATATGCAAGTGTCAGATCGCGCACCGTAGCAGCAATCGGTCCGGGGTGCGACATGCTCCACACGACTCCTGCACTTCCATGCGACGAAATACGCCCGTATGTCGGTTTGAGTCCATAGAGACCACAGAACGCCGCGGGTATGCGGATCGATCCGCCACCGTCCGCACCCAAACCGATGCAGACTTGCCCGCTTGCGACAGCAGCTGCAGCACCGCCCGAGCTCCCCCCGGCGGTATGTGCGCTGTTGTAAGGATTACGTGCTGGGCCGTAGGCCGCGTTTGTGCCTACCACCCCGAGCCCAATTTCGTGCATTTGTCCTTTGCCGACTATCAGGGCACCCGCTGCTCTGAGGCGAGCCACCGGTGTTGCATCGATGGCCTGCTGGCCGACACCCAAGAAGGTCGTTCCGCCACCGGTACGATAGCCGGTGACCGCAAACTCATCTTTGATCGAAGCAGGTACTCCATCAAGCTCGCTCAATACGTTGCCGGCGTCAAAGCGCGCCGTTGCTGCGGCTGCATCGCGGAGCAACGCAACATCGTCAAAGGCGATAAATGCATTCAAGCGGAGAAATGTTGGATCATTCCGTAACGCAATCCAATGCTGTGCAACTTCGGTCGGAGTGAGCGTTCCGGCGCGGTAGGCATCCTGCAAGGCACCCGCATCCCAAACACGCGAATCCACGCTGCTGGCTCCTGTGTCTGCGATTTCGGAATCGGCATGCTCGAACGGCAGCACCGGCCAGTCAATGAACGTCGGCTCCACCATCGCAGTGTATGATTCGTGCTGAGCCCGAAATGCCGTCACACCGGCGCTTGTCAACAAGCCAGGTGCGAGCAATGACCGTATGCGTGGGCGTTCCATGCACCAGCGCAACACCCGTAACGGGATCCCCGAGAGGACCGGTAACGACGCAGAGGTTAAGTCATACATAGCGTCTCCTTGGCACACCGTTGCCTAGACATGCAACGCGACACCGGAACATCCGGGGTCAGCCCCGCCCTGGGGGACACCATCACGCAGCGATACCGCATGGACCAGTGCCATTGCACCATGGCTCTGCGGCAATCGACTAATCGGGTGCTTGGTGCGGACTTCAGCGCAGATATATTCGGGGATGCGGCCGTGACAAACGATATTGTTCCCCTGGCAATCGAACCGCGGGGCTGCTATCGCGTCGCTGATGCTCATGCCAAAATCGAGGAAGTTGAGTATCGTCGTGAGCACAGCAGTGATGATGCGTGATGCACCGGGAGCACCAACGATCAACAGTGGTTTGCCGTTCTTTGAGATGATAACGGGCGCTATGCCGGTCGTTCGACCGACACGGGGAGCAATCGAATTCCGATGACCAGGGAACGGGTGGAAGTTGACCATTGAGTTGTTGTACATGAAGCCTAACCCAGGCGTGATTACCCCCGATGACATCCCCAACGAATGGGTCAGACCGACCACCATCCCATTGCGATCGACCACACTGATGTGCGTCGTGTCAGGGGCAGTGGTTGGTGTGTCACCGGTCGTGATTGGTTTTTCGGCGCGGATATGGGCTTGCCATTCTGCAGCGCGTGCTTTGGACGTCATCCATGCGACCGGGACGTTGCCCGCTCGCGGATCGCCGAGGTGCGCATTGCGGTCAGTGAATCCTGCCTTCATCGCCATTGCGACGAGATATATGTATTCGGCAGAATTGTGACCGAGTCGCGCAATATCGAAGCCTTCGAGGATGTTGAGGATTTCGATAACCGTCGGCCCGCCATGTGGTGCCTGCGACGTCGCGATGTCGTATCCACGGTACGTTCCGGTCACCACCTGTTCGTCACTCACCTGATAGTCGCGCAAGTCGGCTGCCGTCACATACGCACCATTTGCTGCCAAATCGCGGCTCATCTGCTCTGCCAATGCACCATGATAAAAATCCTGTGCACCGTGCTTCGCCAAATGCGTGAGCGTGCGCGCATAATCGGGATTCTTGAGGATTTCACCTTCGTCGTACGGATGCCCATCACGCAGGTACAGTCGCGACGCTTCTGGGTTAGAGGTGATGTATTCGGTCATCGATACTTGCTCTGGGTATTTATTGCGTCCCTTCCACCGTGACGCGAGGTGGCTGTCGACCATAAAGCCGCGTTCGGCGGTTACGATTGCCGGTGCAATTGCATCGGCCCAACTCAATGTGCCATAACGGCTCAGCAACGTATCGAGGGCGGCTACGGTGCCAGGGGTACAAATAGAAGTGTACCCTTTGTCGTTGACTTTGCCTTGTAAAAAATACCCCCACCCATCCGGCGAGAGACGGATAAATTTGTCGACCCACATATCAGGGGTCACCAACGATCCAGCCAATGCTGGAGCATCGAGAAGCACCGGTGCTTCACCAGGCTTTTGGAGCAACGCAAGGGCATAGCCGCCAATCCCACACATTTGCGGGTTGACGATGCCCTGCACAAACGCACAGGTGACCGCTGCGTCAATCGCATTGCCGCCGCGCCGCAGGACCTGTGCGCCTGCTTCTACGGCAATCGGTTCTGGTCCCGAAATGACTGCTTGCATGGAGAGCTCCTTTGCGATGTGAATGGTCAGTATTGTACTCCAACTGCACAAATGGTATTTGTTCATAGAGTATACTGAACATGCTGAAAGGATTGCACATGCACACGCGTGACCAAATTCGCTTGACGACACTAGCAAGTTGTGCGGGCTGAGCAGCCAAAACAGGACCGGGTGTCCTGGCAAACATCTTGAACGGGTTGTCCTTTGAGACGGTGCCCAATCTCCTTGTCGGCACTGCACGTGCCGATGACGCTGCCGTTTACAAGCTTTCTGCGACACAAGCATTGGTCCAAACAGTCGATTTTTTCCCGCCCATCGTCGATGATCCGTACGATTATGGCTACATTGCGGCGGTCAACGCGATGTCCGATATCTACGCAATGGGGGCGGTCCCGACGTTTGCATTAGCGATTGCTGCAATGCCATCTGACCTGCCTGTCGCGGTCATCCAACGTATCATGCAAGGTGGCATCGACGCGGTACAACGTGCAGGTGCGGTGGTTGCTGGCGGCCATACGATTACCGATCCCGAGCCCAAATACGGGTTGTGTGTCACGGGATTGGTTCATCCCGACCATATCGCGGTCAAAAGTCAGCTCATCGAAGGCCACTGCGTGCTGCTGAGCAAGCCGCTGGGCACTGGTATCATCACAACCGCTGCCATGCGCGATTGCGTCGAGCAGTCCGCATTCGATGCGGCGGTGACGTCGATGAAGCAACTAAACCTGATGGCATCCAAAACCGCTATCGCACACAATGTTGTCTGCATGACTGATGTGACGGGATTCGGTCTGATTGGGCATTTGCTCGAAATGACCAAAGAGACGGGACTGTGTGCAGAAATAACAATGGAATACATCCCCATGTTGCCGACGGTCGCAGCCTTGGCTGCGGCAGGTGTGGTGCCGGGGGGATTGCAACGCAATCGAACGCTGTACGAGTCACAAGGGCTTGTTCAGTACGACGCAACGATTCCGTCGTCGCTCATCGATATTCTCTATGATCCCCAAACGTCCGGCGGGTTGCTGGTTACCCTTCCAGCGGCAGAATGCGATTCGCTGATTGCCGCTGGTGCTGCATTAGGTGTAACCTATGTGCACATCGGGACACTCAAGGCAGGGGTTGGGGTTTCGGTTCTTCCATAATCAGACAGAAAGGTCTCCCATGCGTTCCATTCGATTGTCCGAACGACTCAGTCGCTTGACACCCTCGGCGACCACCGCCCTCGGAGGCAAAGTCGCTGCGCTCAAAGCCCAGGGTATCAATGTCATTTCGTTTGGTGCCGGCGAGCCAGACTTTGCGACGCCCGATGCGATCAAAGCTGCAGGTATCCACGCAATCGAAACGAACCAGACCAAATACACCCCCATTGGTGGACCGGCCGAGCTCCGCAAGGCAGTTGCAGACCATATTGGTGCGGACTGCGGCGTAGCCTTCACGGCAAACCAAGTATCGGTCACCAATGGCGCCAAAGAAGCGCTGTTTCTTGCCTTTTTGGCGTTGTGCGACGCAGGCGACGAGGTCATCATCCCCGCACCGTATTGGGTCAGCTATGTCGATCAAGCCAAAATCGCAGGTGCCACCCCGGTCATCGTCTCTGCAACGGCAGAGAACGGATTCCGCATTACCGCAGCCCAACTGGCTGCTGCCATCACCCCCAAGACACGTGTCTTTATGCTGAATTCTCCATCCAATCCGACGGGTGCAGTCTACTCGGCTGCAGAACTGCGAGCAATTGCAGACGTCATCAAGGCGCATCCACAGATTGTCGTCATGAGCGACGAAATCTACGATGCAATCGTCTACACACCGTATGCTCGTTGGCTCCGTGTTGCCCCAGACCTCATCGATCAAACACTCGTCATCAACGGTGCATCCAAAGCCTTTGCCATGACGGGTTGGCGGATGGGCTTTGTGGTGGGACCGCAGTTCATCATCGATGCCATCAAGGGAATCCAAAGTCACTCGACGTCACACACCTCGTCGATTACCCAAGCAGCGGCGCTGCCTGCATATGATGGGAGCATCGACATGAGTGCCGAAGTCACCAAGATGGTACAGGCGTTCCGTCAGCGCCGCGATGTCATCGGTGAGCTCTTGAGTTCTATCCCAGGTATAACACTAAATGTCCCCGAGGGTGCGTTTTATGTGTTCCCTGATATTCGTGGACTTTTGGGCAAAAAACTCGCATGTGGCGTGACTTGTACCACCGATGACGAGTTTGCCGCAGCCATGCTCGAACATGCGCATATTGGCATTGTTAGTGGGTCAGCGTTCGGAGCACCAGGATTTGTGCGTATGTCCTATGCCACCAGCATGGAGTTGATTCGTGAAGGTATGGCGCGCATGAGCAAAGCAATTGTTGGATAACGTCGCTCAGGCAATAAAGCATGCTGCCACTCCACACTGGAGTACTCTCGAATGCGTTTTCTCCTCAATCTGCGGACACTGATTGTTGCGGTAGTTTGTTCGTTTTCTTACATAACCGTACTGACAGTAGTAGCCCAATGGGGGCAATGGTCATTTTATACATATACGCTGTGTGCACTCAGCGGGGTGCTGCTGTCTGTGGTGACGTTGTATGCGTTGCGGCAACGGTGGGACCTCGTTGATTTACCGTTTTTTGGGTCGAGTCAGTTTGAGATTCCCCTCCGTCACAGTGTGTACATCGGTGCCATCGCTCTCGGATACGGCATTATTGCTGTTTTTGCTGTGCGACCCAACCCCGATGATTATTACTCCTATGCAAATGCGTTTTATGCGTACACAAACCCAGATCAGCATATGTCTC
>CAIZHO010000144.1 GCA_903932805.1 uncultured Roseiflexaceae bacterium
ACCAGCATCGGTTGTGATTTGGTATTGTTCGGCTGCTGCCTTCTCGAGCATCACGCGGTCAACCCACTGCTTTACCACGGTACCATCGGGCTCATTGGCAACCGATAACGCGGCAACTTCGGTCTCGAGATAGGGGTTCTGCTGTTGAAATCGTTCAGCAAATTGGCCACCAAAAGCTGCTAACAACACATTTTGGGCAATTTGTGATGTCAAGTTCAGGCGCTTTTCGGTGACGTAGCTCGAACGGGTCAATGTCTGACCGGCAGCGGTAGCAACGCTCCGAGAAGGAATATACACGCGGTCATACAACACACCCGAAACGGTCGCAACAACCGAAATAGTGATAGCAGAAAACGTGGTGATGAGCACTAAACGACGTCGGCGTTCTTCACGACCGCGTCGAGAATGATCACGATTATGAGCCACACGACGTGCTTGTTCGCGGACTTCGTCCTTCGACTGCGTCATGCTCGTCCTTTCTGATGCATCCAATATCAATGACAAATGCGGTGCGTGAAACGCACCGCATTGTGAATCCGAACATGTTAGCTGCGCGTGGTTGAACCAACAAAGGACATCAGTGCCATCTGTCGGGCGCGCTTAATAGCAACCGTCAGCGAACGCTGATGCTTTGCACAGGTCCCAGAGCGGCGACGTGGCAAAATCTTGCCGCGCTCTGACACGAAACGCTGCAAACGCTTCAAATCTTTGTAGTCAACTGTGCCAATTTGGTCTACGCAAAAGATACAGACTTTGCGGCGCCCGCCAAACTTACGGCGCTGGGCGGGAGCGCGACGATTATCTTCAGTCATGGTTCACCTCTCCGGTACGCTGATTATGCTTGTGGTGCTTCGGCTTCGGCTGCTGGGGCTACTGCTGGACGTACTTCGACGTTGGTCAACATGTAACGCAGAATCGAGTCATTCAACTTCAAAACACGTTCGAGCTCACGAATCTGCATGGTTGGCAATGTACAGTTCACGAGGACGTAGTAGCCTTCATTGAAGACACGGCGGCTTGCTTCACCTTCAGCGTACTCACGCATTGGGTAGGCGAACTTGCGACGGCCCCATGGGGCAGTCTGCTGCACGGAGTTCGACGAACCCCCAACTGCAGCGATGGACTGTGATACACGCTCTACCGTTGCTGCAATTTCTTCTTCCGAAGAACGCAGGGGCGAGACGATGAACAACAGCTCGTAGTCACGTTTGCGATCGCGCATTGTTACTCCTCTGGAGATGCCCCGCTCAGAGCTGCTTCTTGCGCAAGGAGCAGATGGTGGAGCAGAAGAAAGATTCCAAGTGGATAGTATAGCAAAGCCGATGGATATGTGCAAATAGAAGAGATGGCGCACTGCCCGATTCGCTGTGCTACACTAAATCATTCAACGCATCCCAATGCAGGAACACATAGTGTCGCTTGAGCAGCATCCGAAGCAATTTGTCCGGGCAGTGTCGGTGATGTCGCACGGCCATGGACCGTCCGGCGTAGAACGTCTGTATCAGATTGACCAGACAGACACCGTGCGCGTCGGTCGAATTATTTGTGTGATTACAGGGAATACCGCGGTGTCTGCCGTTGTCATGGCGGTTATTCCACCCTCCGAATCACAGCAGCACAACGCTGCAGATGTTGCGTATTGCTCACCATATGCACTCACGACGGTGCAATTGACGCTCATACGGTGGATTGCCAATCACTATGTGTCGACTATTGAACATGTTCTCAGTCTGTTTATTTCGCGGACCATGTTCCCCGCGCCGACACAGGTATGGAACGCGACCGATAGCGGTATAACTGCAGATCTCGGCACCATGCGCCAAGACGAACGTGGGGTACTCTATCAACTCCGTCGGCATGGCACACACACAACCAAAGAACTGCTGTCGACACTCGCAGTGACTGCCCCAGCCCTCACAAAAATCCTCGACCGGCTTTCGCAACGCGGGTATGTACAAAAGCATCTCCAATTCGCGACCATACCACAGCGAAAAGTCGCTCCACCGCTTGTGGTGACCCTCAATCGCACCCAACTCGCGGCAGCAGATACATGGATTCTCCGCTCCCCAAAGCGTATCAGCCTCGCTGCACTCTGCACTGCTACATCCGAGCAACGTATCCCCGTGTCATCACTCGGCGGCTACAGTGCCATAAAAGATTTCATAGAGCGCGGGATCCTGCTGGGTGCTGAACCACCCAGACCACTCCCGAGCCAGCCGGTCGCGTTGACACCGTCACAACACACGGTCGTCACACACATCGCTTCGCACATTGGAACAAACCAGTATGCACCATTCCTCCTGCACGGAGTCACAGGCAGCGGGAAAACAGAAGTTTACTTTGCACTCATCGAAGCGTGTATTGCGCGCAACCTCCAAACACTGGTGCTCATCCCCGAGATAGCATTGACAACACAAATCGCAGAGCGATTTGAGCGTCGGTTCCCCGGTAAGATAAGCGTCATTCATGGGGACATCCACATCGCCGACCGTCACAGGGGTTGGACCAATACTACAATTGGCACCACCTCCGTTGTGCTTGGGCCACGTTCGGCACTCGCTGTGCCGATTCCCCGACTTGGACTGATTATCGTCGACGAAGAACATGATGCCTCGTACAAATCAGACAAGTCACCACCGATTCATGCACGCGATACTGCGCTGGTGTATGCACGGTTTGCTGGGATACCCATTGTCCTCGGGAGTGCAACTCCATCGGTGGAAATGATGTATGCCTGTCAAAACAACGCAGTGACATACCTGCATCTACAAGACCGTGTCGGTACGAGCGGGACGATGCACCAGCGACCACCCATACGGATCGTCGATATGCGTGGTATAGAATGTGCTGATAGTCACGGACTCATTAGCACGATCCTCCACGAACGCATCAGCGCTACACTTAAAGATACTGCACAAGTGATGCTGTTAATGAATCGGCGCGGTGCTAGTGGTAGCCGTATCTGCCGGAACTGCGGTACTGTGGCACAATGCCCACGTTGCAGTAGTCCGCTGATAGGCCATGGAACAACGCGCGATGGAGTCGCAGTATGTCATACGTGTGGGTATCAGCGTGCCCAAACAACCCATTGTCCCTCCTGCTTCCATAGCGATTTCCTAGATTTCGGGAGTGGAACGCAACGAGTCGTTCAGGTATTACGCGCATTGTTCCCTGCGACACCTATCCTCCAATGGGACCGAGACACGACTGATTCAGCCCGTGCACACGCAGCGATGCTCACAGAAATCCACAAACACCCAAGCGCTATCATTGTCGGTACACAAATGATTGCCAAAGGCCTTGATCTCGAACGCGTGAAGTTGGTGGGCGTCGTAAATGCAGATTTGGCGCTTCATCTGCCAGATTTCCGAGCCACCGAACGAACGTACCAATTATTGACGCAAGTAGCCGGGCGTGCCGGGCGGAGAGCCGGCGAAGCATCCGTCATTTTTCAAAGCTACACACCAGACAACTACGCAATACAATGCGCTGCTCGATATGACGCCGAAGAATTCTACCGCCGTGAATTGAGATTTCGCGAATACATGGGCTACCCACCCTTTCAGCGTATGACCAAGCTGACGTGGCGTCACACCGACGAAACGCAGTGCATCGAACAAGCGCAACGTGAAGCCACAGCAATCAACACCTTCTTGCAGCATGACTATCCGCTCGTTCGAACGATAGGACCGTC
>CAIZHO010000145.1 GCA_903932805.1 uncultured Roseiflexaceae bacterium
CCGATCATCGCATAAACAGTCCCAATACCAGAAGGGTCTTCGACTTGCCAACGAATATCCGTAGTGGTCCCGGCGACCACGACGCGTTCTTGTGCTGTATCCCACGTGATTACTGGACCGGCTTCGTCATTTATCCTCTCATAGGCAATAACCGTAAAGGGAACATCAAAGCTACGGATAGTGTTGCCTAACGAATCCTGCGCATCGATACGGAGCACATACCGTCCGCCTTCGGCGTTGATTGCCGTGTCACATTCCAATGCATACGTACCACGAAACATATCGCCGGCGATGAGTGTCATTGCCTGCGGGCACCAATCCATCACAACCCCCGACGGTTTTATCACCCTTGCTGTAGTAGATTCGACGCTCGATTCGTCTGCAATGTCCACCGTCAACACGAGTCGGTCGCCGGCATTGAACGTTAATTCTGCGGAACGTGATCGGGTAATGGTTGGTTTGGATGTGTCTCGGGTACATTTGCCTACCACGCGATCGGCACGATCCTCAAGACAGTGATTTTTGCCGCTCCCGGGTTGGATACTATCCGCACCGGATCCACCAGCGAGTGTGTCGTTGCCTTCGGCACCCAGGAGTGTGTCTTTGCCATCGTTCCCGTGGAGGATATCTTTGCCGTTGCCACCCGTCAGTACATCATTGCCTGGCCCACCAATAATGATGTCATTGCCTCCGAGGCCGTTGATGGTGTCATTGCCTGCGAGCCCACAAATGACGTCGTTTCCGTTCGTCCCGGTCAATACGTCATTGCGCGCTGTACCAGTGATGGTACATTTTGGGCGTGGAGCAGCCTCTGTAGAAGGCACAGCGGCGAACAGTGATACCAGCAAAATCGCAACTATCCCAATGAAAGAATTCTTTTGCATGCAATATCCTTTCGGCACAGATACACAACCAATCGGCATATTACCAGTGGACGCTATCGCACCATAAATGCGATATTGGTTTGCGTTAATTGACTATTGCCTAACGTGTCAGACGCGCGCATCCAAAGGGTGTAGCGGCCCACCTTTGCATCAGCCCGCACGGTAATCGTCTGCTCGTAAATGCCGTCTTGGGCAGTACCCGACACCAGTACGGGGAAGATGTCGTAGCTGACAAGTGCATCTGCGAAACGATAATCACCATATGCAACCCATGCAGCCATCCTCCCCACTGCGGTTTCGTCTCGCGCACGCCAACGAATCACCGTTTGTGCGCCACGGACGGTGTCCGAGACTACCAAATTTTCTATGACTGGCGCTTTCGTGTCGGTAGCGCCCTGCACGACGCGGAACGATATTTGGCGTTCTTCGGTGCTATTGCCGAGAACATCCTGCGCACCGATGTACACCGTGTAGGTTTGGCTGACTGCGTTCGCAGGGATGGCACATTCGATGGAGTAGGTACCGTTGAATTCGTCACCACTGATGCGATTCCCTGGGATGCCGAACCCACACCAACTACTCACCCAACCACTGGGGCCGGCGATTTTGAGGTACGTACTCGACACACCAGATTCGTCTGTAGCTTCCCACGACAGCGACAGAGTGGTTCCCGCTTTGACTTCCATCTCTGGGATTGCCGCAATGCCTATTTCGGGAGCGTCTCGATCGACTGCACGATTGACCACCAGCACCGTGCCAGCATCTATCGTATTGATATTTCCAGCGTAATCTTGGGCGACAATACTGACTACGTAACGCTGTGGGAGAACCGTCGTCGGCACCACACAATCGAGTGCATACACCCCGGTGTACTCGTCACCGCTCACCCGGTTATCTACCGCTTGTGGACACCATAACGCAACCGTGCCGGTGGCATCGGTGATCGTAGCGGTGCTGCGCTCGACACCTGCTGTATCGTTGGCATACCAGGTGATGCGCAATCTGTTACCGACCACCACGGGAATCTGTGGCAACTCATCGACGCTGATATCGGGTGCAGTCGTGTCGATTGGCCGCTCGACCACCGCAAGTGTACCGATGACGAGGGTTGTTTGGTTACCGAAAAAGTCCTCTGCAAAAATCGACACAGTGTACCGTTGTGGAACGACGGTCGTCGGCACAACACAGTCTGAGGCATAAACGCCAACAAACTCGTCACCTTCCACGCGGTTATCTGCTGCTTGCGGGCACCAACCGGCTATGCTGCCACCTGCATCGGTAAACGAAACGGTAGTACGTACCACTCCCGCCGTGTCGTTGGCGTTCCAACTGATCCGCACAACGTCGCCCACGATGACTTCGTCCTGTGGCCATTCGACCAAACGTATATCGGGTACTTTCACATCGGCAGGGCAAAGTCCAATGAGGCCGTCAGCACGATCGACCACGCAGTGGTTGACCCCTTGCCCGGGATTCAACACATCGCGTCCTTTACCACCACCGAGGATGTCATTGCCGACACCGCCGATGAGAGTATCGTTGTCGTCGTCACCGTGCAGACGGTCGTTACCGACCCCACCGTCGAGGCGGTCGATCCCGCTGCCGCCGTAGATTACATCGTTGCCACCCATGCCCACGATTGTGTCGTTTCCGCCCAGGCCACAGATCACATCGTTGCCAGGAGTACCGCGCAACACGTCATTGCGATTCGTGCCGCGGATCGTACATTTTAAGGATTTCGCAGCGTCGATCTTATCGGCCGGAATAATCACTACCTGCGCCAAGCACATCCCTAAAAGCGCAACCACTCCCCATAGACGCATATGATGTCCTCCGCAGTCACAAACCGTATTTGTACCTTACCAAACACTATATCGAAATCACAGCCACAGTGAGATGAATAGATGCTGAATGCCAGTTGGAGCTTCGGATAATTTTACTCATATTGGTCGAAAGCGCCGCTACACGGGCTGATTCTGCTTTAACAACGTATGTGTGCGTCGCCGAAGCACAACAACATACCCCACCACCAAAATCACCGCAAAGGCAAACCACTGGAAGGTATACCCCATATGCGACCCTTGACCCATGTCGGTCGTCAACGCAGGATACGGCAAGGATGCAGGACGTTGTGTGTCATCGCTGGGCTGGATCTGCGCAAATCCCGCGACGAGCGGTACGCCCAAGACTGCACCAATCGCACCGGTGTCGATAGTGAACCACTTGGTACTGCTGGCCTCGGGGGTATTCTCACGTGCTTCTTGGTCGATACGCCATACTGCGGCAATCGTTTGTGGGCTAGTTGGTACTGGGAACTCTGTTTGCCAGCGCTCACCTACACCAGCCTCGTACGGGATCCAACCGCGATTGACTAACACAGCCTGCCCATCATCTGTGCGCAACACGCTCAAGATGTGGTACCCGGTACCTCCTTTGAACGCGCGGTTGCGCCAAAGCACTTGTTTTGGCTCGTAGCTCCCAGTCAGCGTCAGCGGGCGATACTCACGTTCTGCGGGTGGGATTGCGAGAAGATCCACGAGACGCACGGGTTGACTCGCCAATGACGCATTGATGCGTCGATTGATGGCACTCCGTTCGAGATGCCGCTCGTACTGCCAAAGCCCCAGGC
>CAIZHO010000146.1 GCA_903932805.1 uncultured Roseiflexaceae bacterium
AACACCAACACACGTACACCCACCCGCACCAGTACCCGTACAGCCTCCGCTACATCCACCCGCAACAAGACTGCTCCCCGCTCCAAGACCGCGACCCGCACCAGTACCCGTACAGCCTCCGCTACACCCACCCGCACCAAAACTGCTACACCCACCAAGTCTGCTACCCGCTCCAAGACAGCAACCCGGACCAAGACTGCAACATCATCGCGTACGCGTACCAAAACATCAACGATGACACCATCCCGGACCGTCACACCCAACCTAACAACCGTGCCTGCAAGCAACACCTACACTTTTGATGCCGGTTGCGGCACATATGGCTTCGATTGGTGCGTCAGCACCGCTGGGGTTAGCCTCGCCGGGAATGCCACGTTGACTCTGCAACGCGGGGCAACATATCGCTTTGTGGCTGGGTTCTCTGCAGCGCACAAGCTCCATATCAAGACAATGCCAACAAGCGGCGACCAAAACCTCTTTTACACCCTGACCGAATTCCCATTATTGACCGGAACATCAATTGATTTCACTATGCCGACGGATGCCCCCGATGAACTCTGGTATGTCTGCCACTACCACCCTTCTATGGCGGGGCAGATTCGCGCGACGAGTGCGCCATAACTGGGCAACTAATAGAGCACATGATGTTTTTGCGGTAGTTTTCTTCAAAGCAGTCCCAGCGTGAACTGCATGGGACAAATCGTACTGCGGGCTACTTTGGGTTGGCAGGGAGATCCATGTTGGTGGATGAGTGCTTTCTTTCAATAATGCAGCTTACGAGTGATGAGTCATACCACACCCGTGACAGCAAGCTTCTCGTGGCAGTCGAGCGTAGCAGCCACAAGGTATGAGTACTGCATATCACCGACGATAGCGATTACGCCAAATGGCTACGAACGCTCAACGAATTTCTCGCGGAAGTTATTTGTGTCGTAACCAATCTTTTTCCGTATGGGAGCGATACCGCACAGCGTATCGCTCCCATTTTTTGTGCTATCTGCAGAAAAGACGCCAACGAAACAGTACTCATCCACGTGTACAATCACGCATTTGCGTATCCACGAACAATCATACGAACCCGTCACAACTTCGTCTTTTACACCGACATACTGCCCGGTCACATCTAAAACGTCGCATGGTGGGGCGTGCGCGATTTTGTGTACACAGCCACGCAGAGAAATGAAGCGCTATGCAATCAAAGATACTTGACGAATGTATGTTTGGCGATATAATTAATTTAGGTTAGCCTAAATTAAAAACTCGGCAAGGGTATACATGCATCGTCGACAAATCATCAAGCTTTTCGGTTTACTGCCACTCATAACCGCATGTACGCTACCTGGCATAGCCGATGCACAGAAAATATTGTCTACGACGAGTCAAATAGGGGACATCGTCACGCAGCTGATTGGTGATGCCGTCGCCCACTCGTCACTCATTCGCACCGGTCTCGACCCGCATACCTACAAAGCAACACAGAGTGACCTTTTGCGCTTTCAAGAAGCGCGCTTGATTCTCTCTAATGGCCTCAATCTCGAAGCATCGCTCGCGCGGGTGTTGACGCAGATGCCGTCACCGATCCGGGTTGCATCGCTTGCAGATGCTTTTCGTCCCTCAGAGTTACTGGTCAGCGCGCACGGCAATGCGTTCGACCCACATATTTGGTTTGATACACAATTGTGGCGCAAAGCGGTTGCGTTTGTCGCAGAGGCGATCAGCAGTACCTATGTTGGGTTACAGCCTGGTATGGCAGAGCGTCTGCAGGACTATGATGGTGCGCTGGTTGCGCTTACGAGCGAGTTACGCACCGAAATAGACAAAATCCCCCCTGATCGACGCGTCCTTATTACTGCGCACGATGCATTCGGCTATTTTGGACGGGCGTATGGGTTTGATGTGCTCGGCGTGCAAGGCTTGAGTACTGCGACCGAGGCAGGCATCCAAAACATGAGCCGACTCGCCGATGTGATCGTGACACGCAATGTTCCTGCAGTCTTTGTCGAGAGTACGGTGTCACCACGCACCATCGAGGCGCTCCAAGCTGCGGTCTCGGATCGCGGTGGACGCGTGAACGTCGGCGGCGAGCTCTATTCTGATTCGTTGGGTGATCCAAATACCGACGCCGCAACCTATATAGGCATGATGCGACACAACGTCAAAACGATTGTGGCTGCTTTACAAGGAGCACAATGATGAACACTGCACTGTCCGTGCGCGATTTGACGGTGACCTATAGTGACACGCCCGTTTTGTGGGATGTTGATGCAGATATTCCTGTTGGGAGCATGGCTGCGATTGTTGGCCCCAATGGTGCAGGGAAATCAACGTTCATTAAAGCAGCACTCGAGTTGACTCCCCGGCTCACGGGTGAAGTGGCTTTTTTTGGCGAATCACTCCGAGCAGTGCGCCAACGCATTGCATACGTGCCCCAACGTGCGGCGATAGATTGGGATTTTCCCATTACCGTCGAAGAAGTCGTGCTCATGGGGGTGTATGGTCAGCGGGGTTGGGTGCGGCGTCCGCGCAAAGAAGATTATCTGCGGGTCGCTGACGCACTTGATGTGGTTGGATTAGCGAGTTTTCGGCAGCGACCAATCGCACAACTATCCGGTGGTCAGCAACAGCGGACGTTTTTGGCGCGTGCATTGGTGCAACAAGCCGATTTGTGGATTCTCGATGAGCCCTTCCAAGGAGTCGACGCCGAGACCGAGCATGCCCTCGTTGCGGTGCTACACGGCCTCCAATCCAAGGGCAAGACGATTATTGCGGTACACCACGATTTGCAAACGTTGCCACGATACTTTGATTATTTGTTTGCCATCAACGTTCGACGCATTGCCGAGGGGTATATGCGCGACATAGCACTTGCTGAGGTGTTGAAGCAGACGTTTGCCCACGAAGGAATCGCGCAATGATCGATAGTGTGCTTTTGGTCATTGCCGTTGCCGCGCTCTTAATCGGGGCAACCTCTGGGGCGCTCGGCGTTGTGCTTGTGTTGCGCAAACGGAGTCTGTTGGGCGATGCGATTGCGCATGCCACGTTGCCGGGTGTTGCTCTTTCGTATTTGATATTTGGCAAAGATCCATTGATGCTGGTCTTAGGAGCAAGTATCGCCGGCATTATCGGGGTGGCGTTGGTTGTCTTGATCACCAATACAACGCGGTTGCGCACTGATGTGGTGATGGGGATGATGCTCGCGGTGTTCTTTGGTGTCGGCATGGTCTTGCTCACGTATATCCAAAAACTACCCACGACTGGTCAGGCGGGATTGACTGCGTTCATCTTTGGCCAAGCAGCGGCAGTTGTCTGGGATGACGTGGTGTTGCTCATCGCATTTGGGGTTCCCATACTCGCCGTCGTGGTGATTGCCTGGCCTATCGTCCATGCATTTTGTTTTGATCACGCATGGGTAGAGGTCCGAGGGTTGCCGGCATTTGTGGTGGATATCGTGTTGATGCTGTTGATAAGCGTGATTATTGCACTCGGGTTGCCCATGGTTGGTGCGTTGTTGATGAGTGCGTTGTTGGTTGCCCCTGCGGGCGCCGCACGGCAGTGGGTCAAAAGTATGTCGGCAATGATGGTCCTTGCAGCCATTATTGGCGCTAGTGGTGGGCTTGTGGGGGCCTATCTGTCGGCGACCTTTGAGCGTGTCCCAACTGGCCCAACGATTGTCTTTCTGTGCGTCATGGTCGCATTGATATCGCTCGTGATTGCACCGCGCGTACGCACGTATGTACGCAGGGGGCC
>CAIZHO010000147.1 GCA_903932805.1 uncultured Roseiflexaceae bacterium
ATAATGTTTTGACCGGCCTGAATCACGCCACCGATGGTGTTGACGAGGATATTTTTGACGGTACCGTGCATGGGCGCATAGATCGTGCTTCGTTTAAAAGCGTCTTCACGAGCGCGGGCGTTTTCTCGGGCCTGGGCAAGTTCGGACTCCACACGCACGAGCTCGTTGTTGGCATCTGTCAGATAGCGGTTGCCGCGTTCGGCCATGCCGCCTGCTACATCGGCGCGCTGTCGCTGCAGACGCAGCAGATCGACCTCAGAGATCACACGCTTTTGGACCAGCGGACTCACGAGTACGATTTCTCGGTCGAGCGTGGCCAGAGATTGTTTCATTGCGGCGAGTTGGTCTTCAAGCGCTTGTTTACGCGCTTGATAGGCTTGTGTTTCTCGCTGAGCAATCGCAGGTACCGCGAGCACTTCTGCGTTGAATTCAATCGGCGTGTTGGTCGCTTCGGCTCTGAGTCTGGCCGCTTGGGCCGACAGCGTCAGCCACTTCTCTTTGGCTTCTTGGTAGATCGGACCCGATCGCGAGTCATCGATGCGCAAGAGGACTTGGCCTTTTTTAACGATCTCGCCTTCACGCACTAGCATTTCACTGAGGATGCCTGCGTCGAGGCTTTGGATCAGTTGCTCGCGACTTGACGGGATGACTCGACCTTGTCCCGTCACAATCTCATCCAAATGAAAAAATGCGGCCCAGGTCAGGCTGACAATCAACAGCAGAGCAGTCGCTAGAATCAGCCAATGGCTGGCACGACGCTCGTCGTCCTCCACGGTGTAGCTTTCAGGGGTCGTGTTCATATTATTTCCCCCACTTGACTTGATAGCGGGGGCCACTGCGCGCGCTTTTCGGTGGGCTGGAGGACGGCGCGGTCGGCGCCGTGGACGGTCCGGCAGCGGGGCCAGCCGCATTCGCTGGTCGTCCACCTGACATCTTTGTCAAAAAGTCATCGCGATTGGTGTCCATGAACACGGCACCCCGGTCGAGCATGACGACGCGGTTCACCAGTGCAAGCAGTTGGGTACGATGCGACGACAAAATCACTGTGCGGCCTTTGGACCATTCTTGCAGCACCTTAATCACACGCACCTCGGTTTGGGCGTCCATGTGCGCGGTGGGCTCGTCCATGAATACATAGATCGGGTTGCGCAGCATCATGCGGGCAATCGACAGTAGTTGCCGTTGTCCGCCCGACAAACCGCCACCGGCTTCGGTGAGCAACATGTCTAAGCCGCGCGCGCTGCTCGCCACGAGCTCGTAGAGGCCAAGAGCCTTGAGCACATCGAGGATTTTTTGATCACTGATGCTGGGGTTTGAGAGCACCAGGTTTTGCCGTAGTGTGCCCATGAATAGTTGCGTGTCTTGACCTACGTAGCCGATCTTGTCGCGAAACGCGGTGGGATCGATCTGACGGATATCGACCCCATCAATCAGCACGCTCCCACCGAGCGGCGTGTACAGGCCGGACATCAGGCGTAAGAGGGTGCTTTTACCGCTACCGACGGTGCCAACGAGGGCGACGCGTTCGCCGGTTTTGACGTCGAGCGAGATCCGACGCAGCACTGGTTGGCCAGGGGAGCTGGGGTAGGCAAACTCCAGCTCTTTTGTTTGCAGGG
>CAIZHO010000148.1 GCA_903932805.1 uncultured Roseiflexaceae bacterium
CCAAACCCGTCGAGAGCGACGACATCGTCGGCCCGTATACGTGGAAAGAAAAAGTCAAAGACTACGTCAGCCTGACCAAACCCGGCGTCATTTCGTTGCTCATCCTGACCACCATTACCAGTATGTACATCACCCCAGCCGGCAAACCCGAGTTAGCCTTGGTCATCTGGACCACCATCGGCGGCTGGTTGATGGCCGCGGCATCACACGCATACAACTGTTATTTGGACCGCGATATCGACGTCTTGATGGGGCGCACCGGCCGCCGACCCATCCCCAGCGGTCGCATCCCTGGCTGGCACGCATTGGTCTTGGGCAGTGTCTTGATGATCACTGCAGCGGTCATTTTGGTCGTCTTCGCCAACTGGTTGACCGCCGCGCTGGCGTTCGCCGGCCTGGTCTATTACGTTTTGATCTACACGATGTGGCTCAAGCGCAGTAGTGTCCAAAACATCGTCATCGGTGGCGGCGCTGGTGCCTTCCCACCACTGGTCGGCTGGGCAGCGGCCACGGGCAGTCTGACGTTGCCTTCGTTGTTTTTGTTCGCAATCATTTTTTACTGGACCCCGCCGCACTTCTGGGCGCTGGCCATCATCCGCTCCAAAGACTATGCCCGTGCAGGGATCCCCATGCTGCCGGTCATCGCCGGCGACAACGAGACACGTTGGCAAATTGTACTCTACACCATGTTGATGTTTGTGGTGACGATCATGCCGACGCCGCTACAGATGCTGGGCATGGCATACCTGGTGATGGCCAGCGTACTCGGCGTGATATTTAGCTACTATGCAATCAACTTGTACCGCCAGGGCACGACCGCCTCGGCATGGGGGTTGTACCGCTTCTCGCTGCTCTATCTGGCACTGCTGTTCGGTGCAATGGTGGTCGATCGGGCATACTTCAGCTAAGCGGGAGTAGGTTTTTTGGGGGAAAAGCGCCGGGTGCTGTTGCACCCGGCGTCTCTTCTGATGTGTCTTCGCGATAGAACCAGAGAGAAGCTACAATCACTCTTCTATCGCGATTGATTATCTGTCTGCGAGCACCGAACCAGCTCTGACAGCGAAATAGTTCAAAGACAACGCTAGTTTTTCTGAAGAAGAACGATGCGTGACCCTCCGAACGGCAAACTGATACCCGCATTGATACAGAGTAATTCCAATCGGCAAATCGCTTCGAAAAAACTGTTTACCAGCGGCGAAATGTTGTACTCTCCCATCCCATCAGCGCGCTTCATGCGCGAGCGCTGTTGTAGACGTGAAACATACATGATGGGAAGCAAAAAAGACATGAATGAGGTACTACGTGCTACCTCGAACCCGGCTTTTTTTCCTTTGCGTTCGAGCTCACCGCGTTCGTACCGACGTGCATGGTGCGAAAAGGTATCGACATCACTCCACATCCACATGTGTTGGGGCACTGAACAAAGCAACATGCCGCCTGGTTTGAGTGCTCGATACACATTCTCCAACACTTGTTCGTCTTCGGGGATATGTTCCAAAACATCAAACATCCCGATAAGATCATATTCTTCTACAAACGGGAGTTTGCGCGCATCTATCTGCATCAACGTCGCGCGTGGCACGCGAAGTCCAGCGAAACTCAATCCATTGACGAATACCTCGCCTCCAGAAATCTGCGATTCGGGGAATTCCTGAGCGATCGCATGCATCACATAGCCCGTCCCACAGCCAATTTCGAAGAACGATCGCACATCAGGCTTATACCTGCGTATGATGTTGAGCAAAAGATCATTCCGCACACGAAACCAAAAATGTTTTGATTCTTGTTCATATAAGCGAGCAAATGCGTCTGCCTCAAATCCGCCACCACCGTGGGCTAATTCGGGCGCGAGCGCAAGGATCCCATCTATACGTACGACCTCATGCCCACACGCTGAGCATTTTTTGTCTATCGATTCGAGCGTACCGCCACAAGTAGAACAGACAATCATCGCGATCCCTTTCGCACTGCAACAACGATTGGTCCCATCGTGACCATCATGTACTATGCAATAATCCTCTCGTATGCATCAAGTATACACGAGTGATTAACTCAAGCCGACCGTGTTGCCGTTCTCGTCGATGTCGATGCGTTCGGCGCCGGGGTGGGTCGGCAACCCTGGCATCGTGCGCATGTCACCGGCAAGCGGGTAAATGTAGCCCGCGCCGGCGGCCAGCCGGACCTCGCGGATGGGGAAGACATAGCCCGACGGTGTGCCGACTTTGCTGGCGTCGTGACTCAGCGAATACTGGGTTTTGGCCATACAAATCGGCAAATTGCCGTACCCCTGGGCCTCGTAGGTGGCCAGTTGCTTGCGCGCCTCGGGGCTGTATTCGACACTGTCGGCACCGTAGATGGTGGTCGCCAGTGTTTCGATTTTGGTTGTCAACGACGCCTCAAGCGGGTACAGATAACGGAACTCGCCGGGTTGGGTACAGGCCCGTTCGACCGCTTCGGCGAGCGCCAGACCACCTGCACCGCCGTCCGCAAAAACCGAACTCTCGACCACGGCGAATGCACCAGCAGCCATCGCGCGTTCTTTGACCACGGCTATTTCTTCGGCGTGATCGGTGGGGAACCGGTTGAGTGCCACCACCACCGGCCGACCAAAGCGCGCCGCATTGGCGACTTGGGCAGTCAGATTGCTACAGCCTGCCGCCACGTCGTCGGCATTGGCCTGCAACAGGGCCGGGTCGAGTGGTTTGCCGGCGACGATTTTGTAGCGGCCACTGTGTGCTTTGAGCGCGCGGATGGTGGCGACGAGCACGACAGCGTCGGGCGTCACGCCCGAGACACGTGATTTGATGTGACAGAATTTCTCGAAGCCGATATCAGCACCGAAGCCACTCTCGGTCACCACATAGTCTGCCCGGCTGAGCGCAACGCGATCGGCCATCACCGACGAATTGCCGTGGGCGATATTGGCGAAGGGACCGCAGTGGACGAAGGCCGGCGAGTTTTCGAGCGTCTGCAGCAGATTCGGTTTGAGTGCCTCGCGCAACAGCACCGTCATGGCGCCAGCGGCCTTGAGATCCTCGGCAGTGACGGGTGTGCCGTCTTTGCGCTGGCCGACCACCATCCGTGCCAGCCGCGCCCGCAGATCGTGGATGTCACGCGACAGCGACAAGACGGCCATCACCTCGGAGGCGACCGTAATGTCGAAGCCCACTTGGCGCGGCGGGCCATCGGCTTTGCTGCCCAGACCGACGACGATATTACGCAGGGCGCGATCGCTGATGTCCATGACGCGCGGCCAGCGAATCGAATACGGGTCGATCCCCAGCGTATTGCCGTGATGAAGATGGTTGTCGATCATGGCCGCCAAAAGGTTATGCGCCGCGCCGATAGCGTGGATGTCACCGGTCAGGTGCAGATTAAACTGCTCCATCGGTACCACTTGGCTATAACCACCACCCGCAGCACCCCCTTTGATGCCAAACGTCGGCCCCATCGATGGCTGCCGGATCGCCACCACTGCCCGATGACCGCGCTGCGACAGCGCTTGACCAAGGCCGATGGTGGTGGTGGTTTTTCCTTCACCTAATGGCGTTGGGGTGATGGCGGTGACGACCACGTAGCGCGCCGTGCGCGCACCATGAATGGCGGCGGTGTCTATTTTCGCCATATGCCGACCATACGGCTCGAGGTACTGCGCTTCGACACCGGCTACAGCGGCGATTGCCTCGATGGGACGCAACGTGGCTGCCTGGGCTATTTCGAGATCTGAACGCATGGCATCCTCCTACTTGTAGCTACGCAACCGGTACCGCCGCACCAGCCATACCGCATACCAGAGCCAAATTCCACCCCACGCGAGATGCGATACCCACATCCATTGCACAGCACTCACCCAACGAAGGCGCGCCGTCTGCGTGCCGGCTGGGATGACGACCCCTTGGAACACGCCGTTGACGCTGACGGTCCGCGCCGCCAGCCATTGTCTGCCATCATACACGTCTGCCTGCCATTCTGCCGCCGCCATGGTGCTGTGCACAAACAACGTCGGTCGCGTCTGTGGGGTAATTGTCGCCGTGATGGTATCGTTTTGGTCTTGCACATTGGTTACCGGGTATTGTGGCCGCTGGCGATAGTCGACAATGCGGACGTCTTGGCCATACGGGGTCGCAGTCAGCGCAGTATGCCAAAACGGTCCCATGCGCTGCTGCACTTGCATGAGCTGAGCCGGCCCGTACATCCCTAGTGGACTGAGGTTGCCATCGTCGATGCGCTCGCGCGCCAAAACCACCGCCACGTTGCTCATCCAGAGCATGGTTGTGTCGTAGATCGGCGCAACTTCGGTGTTGAGTTTGCCATAGAACGATGTCTTGCCACCCAATGCCGCAATCACCTGGGCGTATGCCGGTGGGGTGAAGTTGTTGTACGTGTGCACCGATGCCACGCCATACAGGCGATTAATGTTCGGCGTGAGCAGGTAATTCAGCCCTGGGTCTACGATGGCGTAGCGCGCACCCGCCGGCACGTGCTGCTGGAGCGCCGCTACCAGTGGGCTGTTCTGCTGCACATCAGCTGCCGCGCGGCGCGTCTGCAACGGCATTGATCCGAGTAGCACGGTGACGATGATTGCGGTCAGTACCCACACCGGCTGACGCCTATACACAAAAAGACCCAGCAGCACGACTTGACCGACTAGCACGCCGAGTCGCCATGGCGCAACCGCTACCGCATACCACTGAGCCACGATCAGCCCCGCGCCGATGCAGCCCAGCGGCAGGGCCAGTAGTGCGGCTGCCCACCGCGGGTGGGGACGTGCATCAGTCTGCAATAATGCATGCAGGCCGTAGGCGTACAGGACGGTAAGCGGTAGCGTCGTGTTCCAATGCGGGGTCCATTGTGACAACGTGAATCCTGGCAGCGCCTGCATCAATGCCTCAAACAACAGCGGCGACACCGACAACAGCACGAGCACACCAGCCGACAGCGCCCACCACCACACCTGCATGGAGTGCCGCCACAGCGCAATCGCTACAATCCAGACGGTCACGACGGTCAACGCAAAGCCGTCGGTGCGGAACGGATAGGTAACATCAGTAGCATTGCCATAGAGTTCAGGCACTGTATGCGCCGCCAGGTACAACAGGATGACCCAGGCGTACTCGATTCGTAGGATGTACTGCAAAAAATACGCATTCGGTGCGGTCACTCGCGCAGACTGTACGTAGGAACGATAGACGTCGACATACACCGGCGCCACTAGTACCAGCGCCAGCAGTGCCATCGCGCCGAGGATTGCGACGCCGCGCAGCGCACACCGGTACTGACGCGTTATGAGCAACGGCCATGCCGCCAGCATTACTGCCCCGATCAACATCCACAGCACATAGACGATGGCTTGTGGGTAGCCCATCAGCAACAGGCTATACCCACCGAGCAGCAGGGTCATTGCAGCAATGACGTCGCCGTGCTTGAAAACGCGCACAATACCCCAGAGCAGCGCGGTGCTCCAACAGACCGTGGCCACATGCATCGGGTAGGTCTGCCAGTAGCTGACAAATGGACTCAG
>CAIZHO010000149.1 GCA_903932805.1 uncultured Roseiflexaceae bacterium
CGGCATGGTGATTGGTGACCAACCAGAGTACGCAACGGCACTGGCAGTCCTCGACGCACTCGGGCGCATCGATGGCCCCCATCGTGCATACATGACTGATGCCGTCGCCGATTTGGCACGTGCACTGACCACGAAGCACCAGAGCGAATTTGCTGCGAGCAACAGCACCAAAGTCGCCTTTGATACATTCTGAGAGGCCTATGAACACTGCATTCCGTACACCTACTGCGTACGAAGAATTCTGTACCACCACGTATCGACTGCTCCTTGATTGTCTGTCACGACCAGGGACGATTGTGCAATTACCGTCCGTAGAATTCCTCGCTGTTCCGACCGATTTGATTGCCGGGAGCACGACGAATCCGTTCTGCTTGGCTGCATGTATGTCGCTTGTCGATCAAGAAACGAGCATGGTGCTCGCAGCCGCAGGGGGCTGGGTAGCGGAGCACCATCCTGCAGCTGCGTGGGTCCATCTACGCACAAATGCACGTCGGTCCGCCGCGAGCGAAAGTGCATTTGCATGTCTGTGGGACGTTGCATCGCTTGCACTCCTGCCGTCGTTGTCGCATGGTTCGCTGACATTCCCCGAACGCAGCGCGACGGCATTCTGTGCCGTTGATGTCCTCTCTGAGAGCGGCACATGGGAGCTGTCAGGGCCGGGAATTCAAACCACCACAGCATTGGGAATCAGCAACGTAACGTCCGAACAGATGGGATACATCCAAGCATCGCGTTCGTCCTTCCCACTCGGAGTGGATGTGTTTTTGGTTGACGCTACAGGCAAATGTGTCGGCTTGCCACGGAGTACTCGTATTGTGCGTAGCCGCACGTCCTAGTCTACTGGGAGGATTCTTTTGGGTTATATAGCAGCACGTGGTGGCACGCAAGCCATCTTGAATGCAGAGCTCCTCGTCGAATACATGCGATTGCATGCCGCATCAGACCCGATCGGGATTGACCAGATACGTGATCAGATGCGTGCTGCGGTGGGTCGAGCAATGAACGAGGGTGCGTTGTATGCACCGAATTTGGCCGCACTCGCACTCAAACAGAGTGAAGGCGACAGCATCGATGCGAGCTTCTTGTTACGGGCCTATCGTTCGACCCTCCAGCGCGTCATGCCGACGATACCAGCTCGAGGGGTAGATATTCGCTGTCAGCGGCGTATTTCGGCGTCATTCAAAGACATTCCCGGTGGCCAGATGCTTGGTCCTTCGACCGACTATCAGATTCGTATGCTCAACACGCTGTTGATGCACGAATCGACAGCGGACGTCCAACGCATCCTGAAGGAGTACGACGCACTGATTGCCCAGCACGCTGACACAGACGAGCGCGCAGGCTACTTCCCCAAAGTTGTCGATTACATGCGCGCAGAACAGATGGTTCCATTTGTCCGAGATGACGAAGGCGCAGAACCATTTGATATTACCCGCACCGCGCTGACCTTCCCCTGTCCGCGAAGCGCACGGCTCCAGAGTCTGGCGCAGGCCGATACAGGCTGTCTGTTGACGTATGCATATAGCAGTGTGCGTGGCTATGGCGATGCACATCCGACACTCGCAGAACTCCGTTTCGGTGCACTTGCAATTGCGGTCACACACCCACTCACCGGCGAACCTGTCTGCATCGGAGAAATCGTTGTGACGGAGTGCGAAATCGTCTCGAAGGCGCACAGTGTCGCGCACAACCAAGAACGACCGTACTTCCAACTCGGATATGGCTTTACGTTCGGTCACAGCGAAGTCAAAGCAATGAGCATGGGAATTCTCGATAGTGTGTTGAGCCAAGCAAAACGCAACGGCCTCAGCGGTGAGTCGGGACCAGCAGCCAACGAGGAGTTTGTCCTACTCCATTCAGATGGAATAGAAGCAAGCGGCTTCACGGCGCACTACAAGCTGCCCCACTATGTAACGTTCGAAGCTGACCTCAAGGTCCTTGAACGTGCAGTCGACCACGTAGAGAGTGATGCACTCAATCCGCATGCAGCCCACGCAACGACGGCAAAGGAACGGTTGTGACAGAACAACACACCAACATTTATAACTTTGGCTTCATTGACGAAGATTCTAAGCGCGAAGTACGCCGCCAATTGCTCAAAGCCGTCGCTCTCCCCGGGCACCAAGTCCCGTTTGCGAGTCGCGATTTGCCCATTGGGCGCGGCTGGGGCACCGGCGGGTTGCAGATCACCATGGCCATCATTGCTGCCAGTGACACCCTCAAAGTCATCGACCAGGGCGATGATGAAAGTGTCAATGCGGTGAATTTGCGGCGCTTGTTGACGCGCACCACGGGAGTCAGCACGACGGTCGACACACAGGCCGCCACTATCATCCAGACGCGACACCGCATCCCCGAAGAACAGATGCGTGAGGACCAGATCCTCGTATTGCAAGTCCCCATGGTTGACCCGTTGCGATGGGTCGAGCCCAATCTCGAACGTGCCACCGTTATGCACGGCGAAGCCGACTACGGACGCATGTGGGTTTACATGTACGAAAGTGTCATCAAGGCTGGTGATATTCGCATCGCCACACAATACCCGGTCATCGTCGCAGGCCGATACATGATGGATACAACGCCCATTCCGCGTTGGGATGTGCTCCGACTGCACAATGCAGACCATTTGTCGCTGTTTGGTGCTGGTCGTGAAAAGCGTGTCTACGCAGTTCCCCCGTATACCACCGTCGAGCCATTGGAATTCGAGGATTTTCGCTTCAAGACTGAATATGCCGAAGGGCAACGGTGCCATCGTTGCGGAGCGACCAACACGTTTTTGACGGGGCATTTTGTCAAGAGTACGGGGAATGATGAGCCAGGGCACTGGGTGACGAGTTGTTCTGACGCAAGCTATTGTGACAAACAAATGGTGGCACAGGGTTGGACGGAGGCACAGGAATGACAGATGTAGCTTCGTGGGTCTTGAATGTGACAGGCTTGACCAAACGGTACGGCCTCGGTTGCCCGCGCTGTGCCGAGTCGACCGGCCCTGACCATGGTTCGAGCCAATGTCCCTTCTGTCAGACGGTACACGCGTGCGTCAATGCAGGCTTTACGCTCTACCAAGGTGAAGTGCTCGGTATCGTCGGCGAAAGTGGGAGCGGCAAGAGTACGCTCATGCAGCTCATTAATCTGACGATTAATCCGACTGCCGGCGAAATCTGGTACCGCGAACCAACCCAAGATTCAACA
>CAIZHO010000150.1 GCA_903932805.1 uncultured Roseiflexaceae bacterium
CGGGCCGGCCGGGTCGGCCACATACACCGCCGCCACACGCACCGTGCCATTGTCGGGCAGGTCCGCGAGGGCGCTCAATGGAACGGCATCCGGCAGCCAAAGGCTACAGGATGCCAATACCAAACTGAGCAGGATGGGCACGAGGCGGCGCACGCGCTTACTCGAACGCTGCGATGTTGCGCGCTTTGAGGCGGCGGAACATCAGGACCAACAACGGTGCACAGGTCAACACACTGGCGATGACACACAGGACAGTGAACCCCAATCCGGCCAAAATAAAGCCCGAACTCAAGCTCCCCGCCGCCGATGCGACGTTGACGGTCAATTCGACAGCACCTTGGTAGCGGCCGCGTTCGTTGGGGGCCAGGTTGTCGGCCAGCAACGACGAACCACCGATGTAGCACATGTTCCAACCCACACCGACCAGGAACAAGCCGATCGCCAACGGTAACACATCGGTCGACAGCGGTGCCACTACACAGCCGAGGATCAGCACCAGTGCACCGACGGCAATTACCGTGTTGCGGCCGAAGCGGTCAGCTATCGTCCCCGTCAGGAACGACAGACCGTACATCCCCAGCGTGTGCGCCATGATGACCAGCGAAATGTCGGCCAAATTGTGATCATGATGCTTCATGTGCAGCGACGTCACCGTCATCACCAGCACCATCATCGCTTGGCCGATGAGCATCGACAAGGCCGCCAACTGTACCCCATGCAGCCGGGCGATGGCGCGTAGTTCACGGGCGGCGGCGACCGGTGGATCGTCGTCTTTTTTGAGTGCATCCGAGATGACTCTGCCGATGTCGCGTGGGTCGGGTCGCAGCAAGCCGCTAATCAACAACCCCGAGATACCAAAGAGCACCGCGCCGCCGATCATCGGGCCGGCCAGCGCATCGAAACCAAACATGCTATTGACCAGGATCCCCAGCGGTGCGACCAACAATGGGCCACCGACTGCACCAACCGTGCCGGCGAAGACGACGGTACTAATGGCACGGGCTCGGTTTTCAGGCAAATTGGCGTCGGCTGCTGCATAGCGGCTCTGGTCGACGGCACCACGGGCACCACCGATCAAGAACAATCCGAGCAAAAAGAGCAGAAACGACCCCGAGACGATGGCGTACCCGCCGACGCCCATGCCAAAAGCCCCCAAGTAGAAGCCCAGTGCCAACCCGGGGCGGCGGCCGATGCGTTGCATCAGAATGCCGGCCGGGTACGAGGCGATGGCTGCCCCGAGCAACAACAGCGTGCCCGGCACGCCGGCGAGTATATCGCTGCCGCCTAATTTCGAACCGACGATGGGATTGACCGTGGCGTTCGCGATCAGCGCTGCCGACCCTAAGCTCTGGGTGATGAACAAGATCTGCGCGATGCGCTGCCCAATCTTGGGGTTGACAATCGGTGCAATGGTCATTGAGGAGTCGCCCTTCTCTGTGTGTACTTATGGGACTGGTACGATCCAGTACGTTCCTTCGTTGTCGTGTTCGGCACTCCAGCCCGTGCCCGAAGCCCCGGTGATGTTCCACCACACAAAGCCGTCTGCCAAAATCGGCCCACTA
>CAIZHO010000151.1 GCA_903932805.1 uncultured Roseiflexaceae bacterium
CCGTGCTCATGATGCCGATGCACACCAACAAAACGACGCCGATCCACCACACCGTCGTCAAGGCGAAGCAGGCCAACAGCACAGCAAAGAGGACCCCAGCAAATTTGAGGTTGCGTCCGTTGGGTGTGATGAGCGGCAGCGATGCCATCCCTAGTGCGCCTATCATCGCCCCCGCCCCCGCTGCCGACAGCATGATGCCATAGCCCTGGGCCGAGATGTGCCAGATATCGTCGGCATAGATCGGTAATACCTGTTGATAGGAACGCCCGAACAGCGAGAGCACTGCAGACGTCAACAGCAAGATCCCGGTCAGCGCATGCCCGCGCGCGTAGCGCACCCCGCCGAGGAGTGCATCGCCCAGAGTACTCGGGGTCCTGCTGGCTTCGTCGACCGCCGGCATCTGGCTGACCGCATAAATAACGGCCAGGTAGCTAATGGCATTGGCGGCAAACAACCACCCCGCCCCGACCACACTCAACAAAAAACCCGCGATGGCCGGGCCGAGCAGGGCTGCCCCGTTGTACGTCGCGGCATTGAGTGCCAGGGCATTCATCAAATCGTGGCGTGGCACCAGCGTGGGGATGAGCGCCTGGCGTGTCGGATTATCGACGGCCAACAGCGTAGCGCCGACAAACGTGGCAATCAAAATGTACGTTGGGGTATTGAGATTACTCAGCGTCAGTATGGCTTGGATGAGTGCAACCAAGGCCATGCTCCATTGGGTGATGCGCAAAATGCTGGCCCGGGGGTAGCGGTCAGCGAGCATCCCACCGACAGCCGGCAACGCTATCATCGGGATTGCAAAGGCCAACCCGAGCCAGCCCAGATAGCGTGCATCGTTGTTGGTCATTTTGTAGATGAGCCAACTCTGGGCGACGTTTTGCATCCACGTGCCCATGTTCGACACAAGCAAACCGCTCCACAACAACCGATACGGTCGATGCTGCAACGCCGGGTACTGCCGGCTCAGCATACCGTGCTCGCATCCATGTCGAGCATCCCTTTGATGACCCCGAAGGCGGGATCGCGCCACAGCGGCATTTCGGTCGCGAGTGTGGCAGGTGTGGTCCGGTGGGTCACCCATGCGCCGATGTCGATCGACGGGAGCGCTGCAATCACTGCATCGAAGTCGATAGCCGTTGCGTTGCGGCTGGCCAAGAGCATCACTTCGCGCCGGTGAAATTCGGGGTCTGCAAAGCGCAGATCGCCTTGGACCAGCCCGACGAAAACCAATGTCCCGCTGTTGATTGGCAGTCCAAACGAGGCTTCCATGGCAGCAGGATGGCCCGTCGCGTCGAGGACCACATCGGGGAGCGACCCGCCGCACGCAGCACGCACGGCTGCCACGACATCAGTGCCGGGGTCGATTGCTTGGGCAACGAGTCGTTGGTCACTGGCAAATGCACGGCGATGCGGGCTCGGATCGACCGCGATGACCGCCAACCCCCGTGCGCGCGCTGCCAAACAGACCCCCAAGCCGATTGGGCCCAAGCCGACCACCACCACCGTATCGTCTGCACGGGGGCTGGCGCGTCGGACCGCATGGAATCCAATGGACAACATTTCGACAAGTGCCAACCCATCGAGGGCGACACCGTGGGCGTGATGCAGATGCGTGGCCGGCAGGTTCATGTATGCACACATCCCCCCGTCGATGTGGACACCGAGCACGGTCAACTGTTCACAGCAATTGGTACGGCCGGTACGACAGGCACGACACCTGCCGCACTCGAGGTACGGCCGAACGGCGACATCATCACCGACGGCGACCGTCTGCACACCTGCTCCAAGCGCATGCACGGTCACGGCAAGCTCGTGGCCCAGCACACGTGGGTACCGAAAAAACGGCTGACGACCTGCGTACGCGTGCAAGTCGGTTCCACAAATGCCCACTCGGCGCACCCGTACTTGGACCCATCCAGGCGGTGGTGCATCAGGCATGGCGACATCACGCAGCCGCAGATCTGCGACATCGTGGAGGCTGATTTGGAGCACGCGGGCCTCTTTTCTACTGGAGTGGGAGTGGGCGGATAGCCCTCAGGATTGGCACAGCATACCACAGGACGTGCGCACAATCAGTCGTGGCTGCAGCAGGTGATGCACAACCGCATCAACCGATTGGGTGCACCGTGTGTGCAGTCGTTCGACGGCCAGCTGACCCATCTGTTGGGTAGGTTGCTCGACGACCGTCAAATACGGGAAGATGGTATCTGCGTGCTCTAGATCATCGAAGCAGACCAACGCGATGTCTTGCGGGACGGTCACACCGTGCTCACGGCATGCACGTATGACCCCGATAGCAGTGTCGCTGTTCGACGCAAAAATCGCTGTCGGACGATCGTGATGCTGCAGGAGGCTCTGTGCAGCCACATAGCCATTGTGCAGACAACTGCCGTCGAGTTCACGTACTATCGATGAATCGAAGCGGATCCCCGCCATATCGAGAGCCATCCGATAACCGTACAAACGATCACGGGTCACTGATACGCGACTGTCGCCACTGATATATGCGATTTGGGTATGTCCCTGTTGAATGAGATGTTTGGTTAACTGCAATGCACCTTGTGCGTTGTCCGTCTGCATGATGTCCGCCTCAAAGTCGGGAACCACACGGTCTATCAGCACAAATGGTGTTTGTTGGGTGCGCAAATGCACCAATGACGCGCGTGATGTGTCGTTAACGGGGGCAATAATTACCCCGTCGACGCGCCGAATCAGCAAATCTTTGAGGTAGCGCTGCTCTCGGGTTGTGTCTGAATTCGTGTTGCAGATGATCACCCGGTACCCTTTGGCATCGGCGGCACGCTCGACTCCGGAGATGATTTTTTGGAAGAACGACGCTGCGATATCTGGGAGCACTAACGCAATCGTGTGCGAACTCCGTCGCGCAGGGGTCCGTTGCGGGGCAGCAGTGACGTACCCCAATGTCTGCAACGAATCTTCGACCTTTTTGCGGGTATCGGGGTGGACCGATGTGGCCCCGTTGATGACGCGAGATACCGTCATAGGAGATACCTCACAATGCACTGCAACGTCACGAATGGTGACCATGCTGCCTCCGCGCAGGGCTTGCCGAATCGCAACCTGCATGTGCGTATGATAGCATACGATGCTCATGCTTCGATACTCGATACGTCATCAAACGTGCACAAAGCACGGAAAAATGCACGAAATCGTCAAAATGTATGCACGTATGAGGAAAAATCAGCATTATTTTGTGAATA
>CAIZHO010000152.1 GCA_903932805.1 uncultured Roseiflexaceae bacterium
ACATCTACTTTCTTCAGTAATTCGTCGAGATAGCCTGAACTGCGCTCACCTGCACTTGCTCCGGCAACAGCATTTGCCATGGCCCGCAATGTCAGGGCCACGTTGTCTCGAAGGGACTGACCCAATCCGAGCCCTTCAAGCTTGCGATCTTCCGGCACATAACCGATTCCGCGCTGTGCAGCCTCACGCGGGCTGCGCGACGCTCCTCGGCGATCCCAGCTGCGAACTGCGCCGTGCGTAAATGGTGTATCACCGATGATGGCGCGTGCAAGGTCAAGTTTGCCGGACGTTTCCAGGCCAGCAATGCCTACGATCTCGCCAGCGTGCAGCAACATCGTAATCGCTTGCAGAGTTTCATTGCCACAGCCTTCGAGTGACAGCAGTTGTTCGCCAGGTGGCAGCGCAGCTGGCGGAGGATAGAAGTCCTGTAACTCTCGTCCTACCATCAGACGCACGATGCCGTCAACCGTCGCTTTGTCAACGGGCAAAGTGGCCATCAACTGTCCGTCCTTGATGATCGTGATGTTGTCCGCTAACCTCATGAGTTCGCCCATCCGATGTGAGATGTAGAGCATCGCCACGCCAGCCACCCGAAGTTGCACAATCAGTTCGAACAGCTTTTCCGACTCGTGGTCATCAAGTGCGGCGGTTGGCTCATCCAGCACAAGAATTCGAGCGTTCAGCGATACAGCTTTTGCTATCTCCACCATTTGCTGCTCTGCGATGGAAAGAGTGCCGCAGAGAGCCTCTGGATCCAGGAGACAGCCAATCCGGCCGAGCACCGAAACAGCCGCGTCGTGCAAAGCTGCCCGATTGACCAACCCAAAATGAGAGGGTTCACGGCCGAGAAATATGTTTTCCGCCACACTACGGTGGGGCAACAGCGCAAGCTCCTGATGGATTATGGCAACACCTGCATCACGGGCCTCTCCCGGTTCAGCAAACATGACCTCGTCGCCATCGATCAGAATTTGACCCTCATCTGCTACATATATGCCTGTGAGCACCTTCATCAGCGTGGACTTGCCCGCGCCGTTTTCACCGCAGATCACATGGACCTCGCCCGCACTGCAACTAAGGCTCACGTCATTCAAGACGGTTACACTGCCAAATCTTTTACAGATATTTCGCATCTGCAACCGCGGCGCGCCTGCGGCCTGTAAGCTCGCGGTCTTCTCTTTCATGACCCGGCGCCGATGACTACCAGCTTTGCATTGGTCAGCTCTCGAGCACCCAGAGCGCCGAGTTCGCGACCGAAGCCTGAGCCCTTCACACCGCCAAACGGTGCGCGAGGGTCAGACCTTACAAAGTCATTTATGAACACGGCGCCCGCCTGCAACCGGGACGCGATTTCCAGAGCGCGCTCCGAGTTGCGCGTCCACACCGTTGCTCCCAGGCCGAACTCAGTTGCATTCGCCAGCCGAATCGCCTCTTCTTGGTCGCGAACCCTGAACAGAAGCGCCACCGGTCCGAAGATCTCCTCTTGCACGATCGGGGCGTCATGTGACAGACCACCGATCACGGTAGGAGGGTAGAAGTTGCCAGGGCCAGACGGCAGGACTCCACCCGCCAACAGTCGTCCGCCTTGGGCAATGGCAGCCTGAACCTGTGCATGCACGCTTTCGCGCAAGTCAGCGCGGGCCAGTGGGCCAAGCTGCGTAAGCGGATCCAACGGATCACCCATGCGCAGGGAGCCGGCGCGTTCCACGAACGCTGCTTCGAAGCGATCAGCCACCGACTCGGCAATAAAGAACCGTTTGGCGGCGATGCAACTCTGGGCGTTGTTTGAAAATCGCGAGGTGACCGCGAACTGCACCGCGCGATCTAAGTCGGCGTCTTCCAAAACTATGAAAGGATCACTGCCGCCTAGTTCCAGCACCGCTTTCTTGCCGTGGGCTCCAGCATCCCTTGCGACGGCTCGCCCCGCCTGAGTGCTGCCCGTCACCGTGACCGCCTGAATTCGTGGATCGGCGACGATGGCACCGACTGCGCCGCGGCGTATGCCCAAGTTAAGGTAAATGCCTTCAGGGAAACCCGCGTCCAGAACAAGTTGTTCAAGTGCACGGGCGCAACCTTGTACAGTCTCTGCGTGC
>CAIZHO010000153.1 GCA_903932805.1 uncultured Roseiflexaceae bacterium
CCAGAATGCCGTGTCGTAGCGCAGCACGCACTTGTTGAGCACGCCCATCGCGAGCTGTTTGATGGCGTTGGTATACGCAGCGGGCAATGCAGGGCTGAAGGTGATGCGGTTGGCTTTGAGGATGCCGAGGGGGACCGTCACGACGACTGCACCTGCACGCCATGTTTTGGTGCCAGCAGTAACCGTCACGCCGGTGCTGTCGGTGGCGATCCGCGTGACATTGATGTTGTACTCAATGGTCAGCGTTTTCGCCAAAAACTGCGGAATCCCCACATAGCCATTATTGACAAACAGGTTACCGCCGCGGTAGGCATCGATGCCCTCGTCGTAGTTGTTGAGCGACAGGAGCTCTGCTTCGACCGCGTCGTCGTCGTCGATGAGTTGGGCAAACATGCTTTCGACACGGCGTTTTTGGGCGATGGTGAGGCGTTTGTATGCTGGAACGGCGTTGATGGCCGCCCGCAGAGATTTGTCAGTCCCACCCGCAGTATCGAGGGCGCTTGTGATGATCTCGTCTGCTTGGGTGTAGAGATTGTCGACAGCGGTGCCGCTGAGTTGCTCGGGCGTTTGGGTGTCGATGTAGCGTTCGGTGCCGTTTTCGGGGTCGGCGGCGGTCGTGACACCCGCGCTTTTGGCGAGGGCCACAAGGGGGTTGCCGGTGGACGTTTCGATCCACTGTGCACCGAGCTCGATGGGCTTGCCCCAGCGACGATGGGTGCGAATGCGACCACCAACGCTGTCACGCGCTTCGAGAATACGCACCGATTTGCCCGCTGCCACGAGGTCGCGGGCGGCAGCCAGCCCGGCCATGCCGGCACCGATGACCAGCACGTCGACTGCTGCGCTGGCACCTTTGATGCGGACCGCCGGTGCGGTCGACGCGGCTGCGGTGCAGCCTGCCAAGAGGATGCTGGCGGTCGATAGACGCAGAAAAGAGCGGCGGGTGATAGCAGGTATGCGCATCAGGTGCCTTTGTCATGACGATATCGTTGGTTTGTACCATCATACCCTGTGGATGTACGATGCCGAAGCGCGTCGTGCCAGCGAAGGAGCGATGTGTGTGGTGTCGACGACGCGAGATGGAGAAAAAAATCCCCTCGCTGTCAACGACAGCGAGGGGGGAATGGTGGGCGATAGTGGGCTCGAACCACCGACCTCATCCGTGTGAAGGATGCGCTCTAACCAACTGAGCTAAACGCCCCAATAGGTAGATAGTAGCATAGCGCTTGGTGAATTGCAAACCATTTGACGGGTGGGGATTTTCGTCGTATCATGCACGCATCAGTGGACGAGGGGCGTTTGATGCACCAGATGCAGACGACAACCTATTATGGTTATTACTTTACCGGCTCACAATTGAGTCCGGCTGTTTCGCCATGAACTGACACGAACGAACGTGTATCTGACCGGCGAGAGGCACAACCTCCCGCCGGTTTTGTTGTACAGAGGAGCAATCAATGACGATAGCCTGTCGTGGAGTCCGTGGCGCGATTACCTGTGCCAGCAACACGCGTGAAGCCATCATCGAGGCGACGACAACGCTGCTCGAAGGGGTCATCGCTGCCAATGGGGTTGTGCCTGCGGACGTCGCCAGCATCTGGTTTACGACGACGACCGACCTCTATGCCGAGTTCCCGGCAGTGGCAGCACGCAAGATTGGCTTCACCGATACCGCGTTGATGAATGCCCACGAGATGACGGTGCCGGGCTCGTTGCCCATGTGCATACGCTTGATCATGCATTGGAACACCGTCAAGCCACAGTCCGACATCAAGCATATCTACCTCGGCGGTGCCACGGTGCTCCGCCCAGATTTGGCCAAATAGTCGATACAGACGTGCGAGCGCCGTGTGCGCCGCAGCGAAGGAGCAGTTCCATGGTTGTCATTATGCAAAACGGTGCCACACAAGCAGACCTCGATGCCGTCATGGCCCGGGTCGAGGGGTTCAAACTGCGCGGCAGTATTACCGTGGGTGAATCACAAAACATCATCGGCATCGTCGGTACGCCCATACCGCAGCAGCTCCAAGAAATGCTCGAAAGCATGTCGGGCGTGCGTGAAGTGGTGCGTATCTCGCGCCCATACAAGCTCGCCACGCGGGAGTTCCACCCACGCGACACCATCGTCGACGTAAGTGGGGTCTTGGTGGGCGGTGGATCGGCAGTGGTCATGGCCGGCCCCTGTGCCGTCGAATCCGAGACGCAGATTATGACGGTTGCACATGCCATCAAAAAAGCCGGTGCGCACATGCTACGCGGTGGGGCATTCAAACCACGGTCGTCGCCCTATAGCTTCCGCGGTATGGGCGAAGAAGCCCTCAAACTGATGGCCAAAGCCCGCACCGAGACCGGATTGCCCATCGTCACCGAAGTCATGACGCCGACCGACGTCGCGCTCGTGGCCGAGTATGCCGATCTGCTTCAAATTGGGGCACGCAACATGCAGAACTACCAATTGCTCGAAGAAGTCGGGCGCTCCCATCGACCAGTCTTGCTCAAGCGTGGGCTGTCGGCCACGTTCGAAGAGTGGATGTTGTCGGCCGAGTACATCATGAACCAGGGAAACCACAATATCATTTTGTGCGAGCGCGGCATCCGTACCTTCGAGACCGCCACGCGCAATACGCTCGACCTCAATGCGGTCGCCTTGGCCAAAAAGCGCACCCATCTGCCGATTATCGTCGACCCGTCGCACGGCACCGGCAAGTGGTACCTGGTTGCGCCGTTGGCGCTGGCAGGCCTGGCCGCGGGTGCCGATGGCTTGATGATCGAAGTCCACCCAGATCCCGACAAGGCCACCTCGGACGGCCCGCAATCCCTTACGCTGGAGAACTTCGCTACCCTGATGCCTCGTATCAATGCGCTGGCCGGGGTTTTGCATTCGGTGTAGGTTTGAACGATTTGGAGCGGGGCTTATTGCAATAAGCCCCGCTCTCTTTCTCTATAATAAAGACGGTATCGAAAGGAACAGCTCATGGCTATTACCCTCGCAGAAGTGGAGATCCTACGGCAACGCTTCGACGGCGTCCGTGGGCGGCTTTGACCTCGCACACAAACAGACCCTCCTCGACGGCCTCGAACAACAGGCTGCCGATCCCGACATTTGGAACAATCCCACCAATGCCCAACAGGTGATGCAGCGCATGACGCGCATCAAAGCCGAACTCAACCGCTGGGCAGCAGTCGATGCGCGCCTGACGACGACCGCTGAGTTCGCCGAACTGGGCGATGACTCGCTCGCCAATGACGTCGCGCGTGAATACACCGCATTGCTGGCCGAAATCGACGCACTCGAAATCGAAGTCCTCCTCAGCGGGCCCTACGACGACCGCGATGCCTTCCTCTCGATCAAAGCCGGTATGGGCGGTACCGACGCCGCCGACTGGGCCGAGATGTTGTTGCGCACCTACACCCGCTGGGCCGAAAAAAAGAACTTTACCTGTCACCTCGTCGACCAGACCATGGGCGAAGAAGCCGGCATCAAAAGCGCCACCCTCGAAATCCGCGGTGATTACGCCTATGGCCTCTGCAAAGCCGAAGCCGGTGTCCATCGCCTTATCCGTCTGTCACCCTTCAACTCGGCCAATACGCGCCAGACGTCGTTTGCGCTCATCGAAGTACTGCCCGAAGTCGACGATGCGCCCGAGGTAAGCCTCAAACCCGAAGACATCCGCGTCGACGTCTACCGCGCCGGTGGCCATGGCGGCCAAGGCGTCAATACGACCGACTCGGCGGTGCGCCTGACCTACAAGCCGGGCACACCCGAGCAGATCGTTGTCACCTGTCAGAACGAACGCTCGCAGATCCAAAACAAAGAAACCGCCATGAAGGTGTTGCGCGGGCGTTTGCTCGAGCGCGAACTGGTGCGCCAGCGTGAGGAACGCGATCGCCTGAAGGGTGCCTTCCAGAAGGCCGATTTCGGTAGTCAGATGCGCAGCTTCTACCTGCACCCTTACACCCTGGTCAAAGACCACCGCACCGACCACGAGACATCGAATGTCCAAGGCGTGCTGGACGGCGATCTCGATCCGTTCATCGATGCCTATTTGCGC
>CAIZHO010000154.1 GCA_903932805.1 uncultured Roseiflexaceae bacterium
CGATCCTGAATCGGATATGCGACTACAGTGCAATCATTCTTAATCCGCTCAATATGCGCGTCCGTGCATTGGCGCTAATCACAGTGACCGCGGAACGCATTGTGCTCAAGGTTTCGGGGTCACAAAATGTATCGATTGTGTTTGCACCGGTCGAGCAATTGGCCGCTGAAGTCTACATCAAAAGAGTCGCAGCACAGAAGCATCTGCCGTTCGCTCAGGTCATCAAAAGCGATCTCTCGTACAACACAGTCCCCGCTGCATATGTGATCGCCACATATCTTCCAGGGGGAACACTCGCCGATATCACGGAAGAGACCCTCCAACGGGTAGGCGCTCGCCAATATGGCCGAGCATTACGTTCGCTGCATGGGAATGTGGCACCTGGGTTTGGCGCGCCAAACCCTACCGGCCAATGGAAGAATCACCCGTGGCCCACGGTGTTGCGTGAGTGGTTGACCGAACGCGGCACAATAGACCTGCTCGCTGATACCGTCGGACCACATATGGGCAAACGTTTTTGGGATACATGGCTCAAGCAAGCAGTTTTCGCGCCCGTTACTCCGGCAGTTATCCATGGTGATGTGGATCCCAAGTATGCGCATGTCTCTGTCAGTAGCCACATCCAACTCGATGGAATCGACTGTTCGGGGTTGATAGTTGGCGGCGATGCAATGCTCGATGTCGCTGCATCGATGCGATCCGGGTACCATCCAGAGTTCCGCGCCGGTTTTAACGAAGGATACACGGCAACTACCCACCTCACTGCTGCGGAGGTTGCACGGATAAAGCAATACCTTTTGATTTTTCGCGTGATTGATGCCCTCGCCGATACAACGACTGACCGTGAGGCACTCGCCGCTAGTATCAAGCATGCAACTGCATCTCTGACTGTCTAATGGCGTTAAACAGTGCGGTTTGGCTGCGTTATTGGCCGATGGAGGTCGATGTCGTGGAACGAACTCGGGTCGTCATTGGGCTCAAGGTGTGTCGTCACGTGGATATTAGGAATTGCATGGGTAAGGTCTATTTCGATCGCTTCGAGTACTTCATGACCACGTTGAACGCTCCAATCCCCCGGAACAAGGACATGGAACGTCACAAACTTTCGTGAGCCAGACCGTCGGGTGCGGACTGCATGGAAGTCGACGGTGTCGCTTTTGTACCGTGCAATAACAGCATGCACCTGTTCGTGGTCATGAGGTAATAAACTCGCGTCGAGCAGGCCATCGGCTGAACGCTTAAGCAAATCCCAACCCGTTCGAATGATGTTGAATCCGACCAGCAGTGCAAACAGTGGATCAATCCACGGGATGGACGTTGTTGCAGCCAAAACCACACCGACAGAGACAACGATGGAAGTGATGACGTCACTCATGATGTGGTGGGCATCTGCCTCTAGTGCAATGGAGTCATGTATTTTGGCCGCACGTAACAACCAACGTGCCAACACAAAATTGATAACTGAGGTGCCCAGCGCAAGCCCGATCCCGATCCCTGTCGCGTCAATTTGGATAGGATCCATCAAGCGCTGGATGGAGGTGACGATGATCACGATGGCGGCGATGAGAACTAACGCACCTTCGAACCCTGAACTAAAATACTCTGCTTTGTCATGCCCATGCGCATGATCGTCATCTGGCGGCTGTTGCGACACTGCCAATGCCCACATGGTTGCCGAAGCACCCAATATGTTGACGACAGATTCAAGCGCATCCGATAAAAGACTGACGGAGTTTGTCACCACGTATGCGGCGATTTTCAAAAAAATAACGATGAAGGCGACCAGCAACGAAATCCACGCATATCGCCGTAAATGCATATGAAACCTTATAACGTCGAAATAGGATCCACGTCGATTGTAGCATGGTGAAGCGGATTAATGGCTGAAAGGGCTGCACGAACCTGCGGGCCAACAATGAGCATATGCCAATGATACCGATCTCGGACTTTATAAAAGAACGCAGGCGACGGTCCTATCGTTCGAACA
>CAIZHO010000155.1 GCA_903932805.1 uncultured Roseiflexaceae bacterium
ACGTCGGTGATGGCGATGCGCAGAGTGACCACGGTCGACGTGACCTTGGGTGGGCAGCACATCGCCGCGGGGAGCAACATTCTGGCGCTGATTGGTGCTGCGAACCACGACCCGGCGCATTTTGTCGAGCCTGGCGTGTATGATCCCACCCGGCCCGACGCCCGCGACCATTTGTCGTTCGGCTATGGGGCACACTACTGCATCGGGGCACCACTGGCGCGGCTCGAGGCGCAGATTGTGTTGCGCCAGCTGGTGCAGGCACTGCCGACGGCCCATGTCGCACCCGACCAAACGATGGAATATCTGCCGAATACATCCTTTCGCGGGGCACGGTCGGTGCGCATCCGCTGGTAGCAGAAAGGGACCACTATGCCGAAACCACGACTCACCATCGACGGCGTTACATATCGCGATTTGAACGGCAACGGCAATCTCGATGTGTACGAAGACCCCCGCCAGCCGCTCGAGGCGCGCGTCTCTGACCTGTTGGGGCAGATGACATTGGCCGAGAAGGCGGGGTTGCTGTTCCATAACTTTACGTTTATGACCGAAGAAGGGACCATCCTCGAAGGCCAGAGCCCATGGGGAGCGCCGTATTCGACTGCTGACAGTGTCTTTGCCAAGCACATTGTGCACGAGGCTCTGGGGAACATGGTCGCACCTGCCCAGATGATTGCCTGGCACAACGCGATGCAACATCGTGCCGAAGAGTCGCGTTTGGGCATACCGATGACGTTTTCGAGCGATCCGTGCCACGGTGCGGGGCATCGGGATTTGAACAATAACGCCAACAATCACTTTTCTGCGTGGCCACAACCGATTGGCTTGGGCGCTATTGGTGACCCCGCGTTGACGCAGCAATTTGGTGACATCGCGCGCCAAGAGTACCGCGCGGTGGGCATCCATATGGCGTTGCATCCCCAGTGTGATTTGGCGACCGAGCCGCGCTGGGCGCGCATCGTGAGTACCTTCGGCGAGGATGCACAGGCATCAGCGCGGCAGACCGCAGCCTATGTGCGGGGATTCCAGGGGGAGCAGATTGGGGCAGACAGCGTGCTGTGTATGACCAAGCACTTCCCCGGTGGCGGGCCACAGATGAACGGCGACGACGCACACTTCCACTATGGACGTGAGCAGGTCTACCCGGGCGGCAAATTTGATTATCACTTGGTTCCGTTCGAAGCAGCCTTCGGCGCAGGAACCGCGCAGATTATGCCGTACTACGGGATGCCGATGGCGACTGCGCACGAGGAAGTGGGATTTGGGTTCAACAAAAGTGTCATCACGGGGTTGTTGCGTGAGAAATACGGCTTCGATGGGGTGGTCTGCACCGACTGGGGCTTGATTACGGATGCACACGTACCGGGCGGCACCTTCTGGGCACGGGCTTGGGGGGTTGAACACCTGAGTCGGCTCGACCGGGTCAAAAAAGTCCTCGAGGCTGGTTGTGACATGTTTGGTGGCGAAGAGTGCCCAGAGCTCATCATCGAATTGGTGGAGTCGGGCCAGATATCAATGGATCGCATAGACGTGTCGTGCCGACGGATCCTGCGTGACAAGTTCCGCCAGGGGCTTTTTGACAATCCGTTCATTGACGCGGCTGCTGCGCTGGCAATGGTCGGCAACGCGGAGTTCCGGGCTGCCGGTGCTGTCGCCCAACGGCGCGCGATTGTGCCGTTGCACAACGACCGTGGGTTATTGCCGGTGCGCACACGTGTGCGCGTGTATGTCGAGGGGATGGATGCGTCGGTAGTGGCGCAGTATGCGGATGTGGTGACGACCCCGGCCGCGGCGGATATGGCGTTGGTACGCATCAGTACGCCGTTCTATGCGCGGGAGGGGGGGATTTTTCTCGAGAATATGTTCCACACCGGTGATTTGACGTTTACCCCTGAGGCACTCGCGCCGATGCTACAGCTGTGTGCGGCGGTCCCGACCATTGTCGACATCTATTTGGACCGGCCGGCGGTCATCCCAGAGATCCGGGCGGCCGCGGCTGCGCTGTTGGGCAACTTCGGTGCGAGTGACGCTGCGCTGTGCGATATCGTCTTTGGGGCGGTTGCACCGAGCGGGCGCTTGCCGTTTGAGTTGCCGTCGTCGATGGAGGCGGTGCGGGCACAGAAAGAAGACGTGCCGTATGACTCGGTAGACCCACTGTTCGCATACGGGCATGCAGTGCATTGGACGGTGTGACAAGAATTGCGCGGGGGTTCTTTTGAGCGGGGTGGGTTCAGCAGGGTTTATTGCAATAAACCCTGCCCAATGAATGATTTTTTTGAGCGGGGTTTATTGCAATAAACCCCGCTCAATGGTTTTTTCTGCGCAAGGATTTCCCCGCTCAATGATTGCCCAACTCGATGCTTTCGGCACGGGGATGCAGTGCATGGCGATCGACCATGGTTGCACTGGCGGCGTTGAGGCCGATGACGTGGACGAGGATCCCGCGGGCGCGGTACTTGAGGACGGCTTTGTCGAGGGCGGCGATCGATGTCACATCCCAGAAGTGGCCGTGTGACACATCGATGGTCACCCGCGCGACATCTGCATCATAGTCGAAGGCATCA
>CAIZHO010000156.1 GCA_903932805.1 uncultured Roseiflexaceae bacterium
TCCCCGAGAGCAGGTAGTTGGTCAGCGTAGAGTAATAAATTTTGGCGACTTTATCGATGTTGACGGGACCTATGGTATATCCGTTGAATGTGCCGCCATCAACCATCAGTGCAGCTGCTTTATTATTGACTCCACTATTGCTGTGGACACCGCCGTTGTCGTCTATCTGCCCGAATGCCATTCCATTGTTATAGTTCGTGCTGGTCATTTTGTCGGGGTGATTGTACAACCCGGGGTTGCTCATGGAGCGGATTGCTCCGATGGACAGATCTTCTCCCATGAGCCATTTGGTTGTTGGGTCGTCACCGCCAGGCCCGGCATAGGATAGATCGACGAATTCGCCAAATACGTCAGACAGTGACTCGTTAATGGCACCTGATTGAAAGTAGTAGAACAGATTCGCAGTATTTTGGGTGACGCCATGGGTAAGCTCATGTGCAACTACGTCGTCTGCCGATGCGAATGTGGCGCCGTAGGTCATTTGGATACCATCCCAAAAAGCGTTTGGATACGGGCACATATCGCCATTGGGGCAATAGTTGACCAGAGAGATCAATGTCATCCCCGCATCATCGATGGAGTCGCGCCCCAATACGGTGGAGAAAAAATCGTACGTTGCCTTGGCGTTTGTCCATGCAACGTCGACATCAGCTACCCCGCTGTTGGTCGCACTGTTCAATCGTGTTGCTTGACTGTTAGTGGCACAATCGTTGTTTTGATTTGTGTCGGTGTCCATCACATTGTTGCCGTTGCAGACACGCTGATCGAGTGCATGGGCAATCTGGTTGAACTGCACCGTTGTTGCACCGGTGTGTGCATTTATGAGGATAAGTGCCCAGAGTTCTGCGTTGTCACGGATTTCGAAGCGCCAATTGAGCGTGGTGACAGGTGCCTCGGGACTTCCGAGTAACCGTGGGTCAAATATCCATAATCCGAATCGTGTTGTTGTGAGCGTCGATCGCGCAGTGGGATATGCTTTTTTGATAACTGTAATAGCCAGATTTTCTGCAGTAGACTCTGTGATAGTGGGGATTGTATTGACCGATTCTGCACTCAGGACTTCACCGTTTATGCGCGCGACCTGTCGGGATCGGGTAACTTCGACATACAGTTCCCCGGCCAGAACGGGTACATTGTTATATGATTGTTGGAAACGGAGCAGGTTGCGTTCGTTTGGCGTGACTGTTGTCGAACGCAACGACATCGTCGGAGCTAATCGCGCGTTGCCGAATGCATTTCCGTATGTTTGCAAAAACGTTCGGGCGACTGATTCTGCATCAATTGGGCCACGGCTCGTGTCACGTGCTTCATCTTCCTGTTCAATAGGTAGTAAAACAAACCGAGCGTAGCCGGTGTCGGGATCGGCGACAATGTCGGCACCTAACGTCGTGAGTGATTGGATTGCACGTGCAGCAGGCACTGCAGCATTGACAACGTTGGATGGTACCGTGAAGACCAAAAGTAGCAAAACAGTCAAGCCGAATCGGCGGAGAACACGAATCATAATAACCTTCTTTTTTATTGCTCGGTGGATTTAAACCATCCTACCATGCAAATGAATAGATGACTTTTGACGATAGTATCGTATCTGTTAGACTTGCGACAGCACATATCAGGAGAGAATCATGGTGAACTACGAGGACGTGGTATCAGCCGCGCATCAAATCAGCAGCGTCGTCCACCACACACCAGTTTTTCAGTCGCAAACGTTGAACGCCTTGCTGGGCATTGAGGTGTTCTTCAAAGGCGAGCATTTGCAACGTACCGGTTCATTCAAATTCCGTGGTGCATACAATGCATTGTCTCGATTATCGATGGAACAACGCAGATCGGGTGTGATTGCATTTTCCTCCGGGAATCATGCGCAGGGTGTTGCCTTGGCGGCACAGCTGCTCAGCATCCCTGCGGTCATATGCATGCCTTCAGATGCTCCAGCGGTCAAGGTGACTGCAACGATTGGGTACGGTGCAGAAGTGATCCGTTATGATCGGATGACACAAAATCGGGAAACATTTGCAGCAGAAATAGCCAACAAACGCGGCCTTACGCTTATCCCTCCCTATGATCACCCACATATCATTGCCGGGCAGGGAACGCTTGCACTCGAGCTGATGGCCGCAGTTCCCAATCTTGATGCGCTCTTTGTGCCAGTGGGTGGAGGGGGGTTGATATCAGGTTGTGCCATTGGGGCGCATGGGGTCGATCCGCACATTCGGGTATTTGGCATCGAGCCAGAGCAAGCAGACGACACAGCGCGGTCGTTTCGGAGTGGGGTCCGTACGGCGATTGCCGCTCCAGACACAATTGCAGATGGTTTGCGGGTCAATGCACCCGGTGTGTTGACATTCCCGCTTGTGCAAGAGCATGTCAGAGATATCATTACGGTGTCTGAGGCCGAGATCCGGGCCGGCACGCGATACATCTACGAGCGGCTCA
>CAIZHO010000157.1 GCA_903932805.1 uncultured Roseiflexaceae bacterium
TACCTGTGGACTGATGGTGCTCATGTCGATGACCAGCGTGCCTGGGCGCATCCCGGCAATGACCCCATCGGGGCCATCGATCACGGCAATGACGTCAGGGGTGTCACTCACACAGGTGATGACGATGTCACATCGCGAAGCCAGATCAGCAGGACTGCTGGTCGCAATCGCACCGCTATCAGCGATCTCGGTCATGCGGGCTGCTGTGCGGTTGTAGACATACAGGGGGAAGCCCGCAGCACGCAGGTTGCGTGCCATGCCGCGACCCATGATGCCCAATCCAATGAACCCAACGGTCATGTGTGTCATGTGGTACTCGTTCCTCATAATGTATGCAAATAATACCATAGTCGCTCTGCGGTACATGAACGTCCATAGACCGAACGGTCGTATGATGCAGGTATATGAAAAAACCGCATCTTAACGTCATTCGCACAGTCGGCCGCTTGCTCAGCGTATGGTGCATCGTCATCCTGTGTGCAATGCCGTCCACGCTCCAGGCAGCACCCCCCGTACGCGACCAACTGACCGTAATGAGTCGCAACCTCTACCTCGGCGCAGATGTGTATGCGGCGGCGCAGTTTTTGCCCGACTTCCAAGCAGCGTCACAGTACCTCTGGGAAAACATGCAACAAACGTCGTTTGTTGCCCGTGCCGATGCCTTCGCCGATGAAGTGATGCGTACACGCCCAGATGTGATTGGCCTCCAAGAAGCAGCCACCTGGTTTTGTCGTGATGCGTATGCAAGCAGTGCACGGATTGTCTACGACTACACCCAACTCTTGATTGATGCCCTAGACAGACGCGGGGTTGCGTAATGGTAGCGCGTGCGCCGGCTGCATTACCCGCGCAACACACCGGATTTTCTATTCCGACGGTGCCGTATATCACCACCGTACGTGATCCGGTGCTGTTCCCTGCTCTTTTTGGCTCCGATACTGCTTCGTGTGGCTTTGCGGTCGCTGATGTGTTGCTGGTCCATGCGACCCGTGCTGGGGACGTGTATCGCTCGGGTGCGAGCGATTTTGTCTTTGATTACACACTCGTCCCTGGCTTGGTCGATATGAACCGCGGGTATGCATGGCTCGACATGCATGTCGGTGCGCAAACCGTGCGGGTTGTGTCAACCCATGTCGAGGCGTTTTTCTACGACAACTTGCAGCCGTATTCGATCCGACAGACCAAGCAACTCATCCACGATTTGGAAAGCACGACGAGTGCACTCATTGTGTTGGGCGATTTCAATAATGACCCGCACGATCCCATTCCCCGCGGGCAACTCAATACCGGTGCGCGGTTGACCGCTTCTGCTGCCTGCCCTGCACAACCGGTCCTCCTCACCAGCGCGACCGCAGACGACACCTGCAACACGTATTGGATGATGCGTCATGCTGCATATGTCGATGTCGGTCCTGAGTCCATGTTCGGTGCCAATGCGACCTGGGGATACAGTGCTGACCTGGCAGGGCCTGCAATCGACCGTTTGCTCGAGAGTGAGTTCCACCAAACCGCACTCGGTTTGACGGCCCGGCTTGACTACATTTTTGTGCGCAACGGCGCTACTGTTGTCACGGCAGATATCATCGGCAACGAATGGCCGCACCACGGCTGGCCATGCGCCCGAGACAGTCAGCAGCAGAACGCAAAAGGCACAGCGCTGTTGTTGGGTTTGCCATATACCGATGAGCACGGTTGCGCTCCGTCTGATCATGCCGGGGTCGTTGCAACCATTCGTATCTCTGATTCTCCTTCCCAGATCACTGTTCCACCGTATCGCGTCGCACACATCTATGCGTATCTGGTCGGATTCTTAGGGAGCGTCGGGTTACTGTGGTGGGCAGTGCGCCGTCGCAGACAACAGCGTCGGCTCAGGCCGTGGCGCAGACAACCGCATCAGGTGCATAATCCTGCATGATATGATAGCGAGAGATTCGAAGTGGCATCAAAAGGAGTCGTCATGGCTAAGTCTGCATTGTTTGTCTGGGGTGGCTGGGATGGGCACGAGCCCAAGCAATGTGTCGATATATTTGCACCATATTTGGTCCAAAATGGCTACGATGTCACCATCTCGGATACGCTCGATGCGTATCTCGATGCAGAAAAAATGGCTTCGTATAACGTCATTACACAGGTCTTTACCATGTCGACCATCACCCGCGAACAAGAAGCAGGGTTGCTCAAGGCCATTGCAGGTGGCGTAGGCTATGCCGGCTGGCATGGCGGCATGGCCGATGCGTTCCGCAACAACACCGAATACCAGTTCATGGTCGGCGGCCAGTGGGTCGCGCACCCCGGCAACATCATCGACTATACGGTCAACATCAGCCAGCCGGCTGACCCGTTGGTCGCTGGTTTGTCTTCATTCCAGATGCACTCCGAGCAGTATTACTTGCACACCGATCCGGGTAACGAAGTCCTCGCCACCACCACGTTTGATGGCACGCACTGCGAGTGGATCAAGGGTACGGTCATGCCGGTCGTTTGGAAGCGCCGCTGGGGCAAAGGACGCGTCTTCTATACGTCATTGGGACACGTCGCCAAAGATTTCGACGTCGTCGAGGCACGCACCATCATGCAGCGAGGGTTGCTTTGGGCGTCAACTGCCGAAGGCTGGCGCTGGTGAGTATTCCTGCACAGATGCAGGCGGTGATTGCACCGACCGCACACGTCGGTGATATGACTGTGGGGTCGGTACCGACCCCACAGCCTGGCCCGGGTGAAGTCCTGGTGCGTGTCCATGCAGCTGCCCTGAACCGCGCAGACCTGTTGCAACGTCGTGGTCTTTATCCCCCACCTGCTGGTGCATCCGACATCATCGGCCTCGAAGTAGCCGGCACGATTGCGGTTGCAGATGGGCCGTGGAGTGCCGGTCAACGAGTCATGGCGGTGGTAACGGGCGGCGGGTATGGCGATTATGTGGTTGTGCCGACTGCAGAACTCCTCCCCATCCCCGACCAGCTGAGCGATACCGACGCTGCTGCCATCCCCGAAGCGTTTTTGACTGCCTGGTTGAACCTCATCACACTGGCCGATCTGCACCCTGGTGAATCGCTCTTTGTGCATGCGGGTGCGAGCGGTGTCGGCAGCGCTGCACTGCAACTTGCACGTGCGATGGATGTGCATACCTATACGTCCGCAGGCGATGATACCAAACGTGCCTTCTGTGCGGGGCTCGGCGCACGCTTGGTCCGTGATTCACGCGCGGGTGGGCACGCCCAGGCTGTGCGCGAGGCAACCAATGGACGGGGCGTTGATGTCGTCCTCGACATGCTCGGTGCTCCTGCGTGGGATGACAATTGTGCCATGCTCGCACACGGCGGGCGCTTGCTCCTGCTGGGGTTCTTGGCAGGTGCCAAAGGTGCCGTGGATCTCGGTCCTGTTCTGACCCGGAGTTTGACGGTCAAAGGCACCACACTCCGGCGCACCTCCGCAACAGCCAAAGCTGCCTTGGTAGCGACAGCCGGGGCATGGTTGCTCCCGCGCTTTGCAAACGGCATGCTGGTGCCAGTTATCGACCGTGTGTATGCACGTGCCGATGTCGCAGCCGCACACCAACGCATGGAAGCAAATCTGAATATCGGCAAAATCATCTTGTCACACGTGTAGCATTCTCGGCGCACCCCCCATCGCAATGCGGTGGGGGGTTGTTTTTTGTATAAGAGAGTGGTAGGATGGGCGCTCAGACCGGCGCAATGGAGCGACGGTACAAAGGAATTGAGAAAATGGCACATCTTCCCCCAATCGTCAATGCATCTCCCGCTACGCTTATCGAACATACGCTCGCACACCACGCTGGGTCGCTCAGTGCCAATGGGGCACTCGTCGTATCGACGGGCACATACACCGGTCGTTCACCCCTCGACAAGTACATCGTCCGTGATGCGATCACCGAATCAACGGTGTGGTGGGGCGAAATCAATCAGGCGATGGACCCAGCGCACTACGTTGGGCTCCGCGACCATGTGTTGACCCATTTGGAATCGCAGCAGAGCTATGTCCTGCAGGCGTCGGTCAATGCCGACCCGCGTTATGCCTACAACATCCAGCTCCACTCCGAAAGCCCGTGGCATACATTGTTTGCCGGAAATTTGTTTCGCACCGCATGGACAGCGCAGCAACCACTCATCACCATCCTCCATGCACCGACATACGACGCACTCCCCGCACGCGACGGCACCCGCTCGAATGTCGCCATTATGCTCGATATTGCCAGCAGGACCATCGTGATCTGCGGGACAGCCTATGCCGGCGAAATCAAAAAAGCCGTCTTTACGCTGCTCAACTACCTTTTGCCCATGCGCGATGTCATGCCCATGCACGCAGGGGTGAATGTCGGCCGCGATGGTGATGCGGCAGTGTTCTTTGGCTTGTCGGGCACCGGCAAAACGACACTTTCGACTGACCCGGATCGACCCATGGTGGGTGATGACGAACACGGCTGGAGCGATCGTGGCGTCTTTAACTTCGAAGGTGGCTGTTACGCCAAAACGATTCGCCTGTCGGCCGCCGGCGAGCCCGAAATCTATGCCGCAACCAAACAGTTCGGCACCGTCCTCGAGAATGTCGTCATCGACCCCGATTCGCACATCCCGGACTACGACGATACCAGTCTGTCCGAAAACGGGCGTGCAGCCTATAGCCTCGATATCTTGGCTAACACCGCTGTCGGGAGCATGGCCGGTCATCCCAAAACCATCGTAATGTTGACGGCAGATGCGTTCGGGGTCTTGCCGCCTATCAGTCGATTGACCGTGCCCCAAGCGATGTATCACTTCTTGTCAGGTTATACCGCCAAAGTAGCCGGCACAGAACGTGGCGTCAAAGAGCCCAGTGCAACATTTTCTACCTGTTTCGGGGCACCGTTTATGGTGCTTCATCCCGGCCGATATGCCGCACTGCTCGCACAACGGCTCGAAGCACACGGGGCAACTGTGTGGCTCGTCAACACAGGGTGGTCTGGCGGTCCGTATGGCACTGGATCGCGGATAGCACTGGCCGATACACGTGCTATGGTACGTGCTGCACTCACCGGCGCACTCGATACCGTGGCGTATACAACTGACCCCGTGTTTGGTTTGGCAATGCCACAGAGCTGCCCTGGGGTGAACCCACAGACGCTCGATCCGCGCATCGCCTGGGGAGATGCCAGCGCATGGCA
>CAIZHO010000158.1 GCA_903932805.1 uncultured Roseiflexaceae bacterium
GCAGTCATGCCCGCCCCAATCAACAAAATCGGCAAACAGACCACATTGGCCCAACAAATCGTACGCCAGCCGCCGATGTCTTTGGACAGCTGCCCGCCGTAGACATAGCCGACCGCGGCTATCAACACGGCCACCACCATCGCCACATCTCCGCTGCCGAGGCCTGTCCCACTATGCCAGGTGACCACGGCGATAGCGGTTGCACTCCCGACAACAGCCGCTCCCCAAAACTGCCAGCGCAGGGTATAACGCACCACCAATGCACCCAACGCAACCGTCGCCAGCGGCAATAACCCGTTGACGATGGCTCCGTGCCCGGCCGGGACCTGCTGCATCGCCATCGAAGAAAACAGCGGGAAGCCCAGGGTCACCCCTGTCGCTATAATCGCCACTTTGCCGTATTGTGCACGACTCAACCAGGGACTCTTGGTCACGAGTAATGCACACAACGACAGCACCGCAGCCAAAACGCCTCGTGCAGTCGCCACAAATACCGGGCTCAACTCTGCCACCGCAATACGCGTCACCGGCAATGACACACTAAAGATCACTACCCCGACCAGCCCCCACACTATCCCGCGCCGTATATCTCGTTCTGTCTGCATAATATATATCTCGATTCACCGTAAAATAAATCCATCATACGGTATAGACGCATAAACGGTCGAATTGCCAGCACAAGGAACAGCATGAACGCATGGTTTTTGGCGAGCGCTTTGGGTGCATCTTTGGGCTTTGGGATCGGTGATTTCTTGGGTGGGCGGGCCAGCTCCAAAATCCCCGTCGTCCAGGTCCTCGTCATCAGCGAACTCTTCGGTGCAGTCATGTTTTGGCTCCTCGCCCGTGCCACCAACGAAGCGCCGCTCCCCACCACACTCATCGGCCTTGCAGTGGTGACCGGGATCTGCGGCGCATTGGGTCTCGCTGCACTCTATCATGGCATCGCCCAGGGGCACACGGCGGTCACCGCCCCAGTCGCCGCCGCGTTGTCAGCTATCATCCCGGTCTGTTATGGGATCACCACCACCGGGTGGCCCTCCACCATCGCACTCATCGGCATGGCAGTGGGCATCGGCGCGATTGTCCTCAACTCGTTATCCGGCAAAGCAACCGGCTATAGCGGTCTGAGGCAAGGCATGGTTGCAGGGGTGACCTTCGGTGTCTTTTTGATTTTGCTCAAATACCTCGGCGGCAACGGCGTGTTCGCCCCCCTCGCAGTGATGCGTGCTGGTGCGCTGCTTGTGACTATCCCATGGCTGTTGATTCGTCGCGGGGGGATGCCCAGCGCAACCGGCATCGGCCTCGCAATGGCCGCCGGTGCATTCGATTTGAGCGCCAACGCGGCATACATGATATCGACCCAACTCGGCCGGCTCGACGTCGCCAGCGTGCTGGCGTCACTCTACCCAGCAGTGACTGTCCTGTTGGCGTTTTTCGTCAACCGCGAACCCATCAACACCCTGCAACGCGTCGGCCTGGTCACCACCCTCGTCGCGACCGCTTTGATTGCTCTCTAGCGGGGGTATCTCGCAATCGAAACCAAAAAAAACATGCGAACGAGTTTCCTCGTTCGCATGTTCGTTTGGTACCCTCCTCGTACCATCAGCTCCGGACAATAATCACGCGGAGCCCACCGAGCAACGCTGCAGGCAC
>CAIZHO010000159.1 GCA_903932805.1 uncultured Roseiflexaceae bacterium
ACTTCAACCTGCTGCCGCGACTGACTGCGCTCCAGAATGTCGCCTTGCCGATGGTCTATGGGCGCATCCCGCCCGCGGAACGAGAAGCACGCGCCACGGCAGCCCTCGTAGCGGTCGGCCTGGGTAATCGCCTCAAGAACCGGCCCAACGAACTGTCGGGCGGCCAAAAACAACGTGTGGCAATCGCCCGCTCGCTGGTCAACAACCCGGAGTTCTTGCTGGCTGACGAACCAACCGGCGCGTTGGACAGCCGCACCGGGCACGAGATTATGGAACTGTTCCGCACGCTCAATCGCACACAGGGCATCACCGTGGTCGTCGTGACGCACGATGCCGAGGTCGGCAAACAAATGGATCGCATTGTCAGCTTGCGTGACGGCGTCATCAACATGGATGCGTTGCACGACTACTACGGCATTGCGACCGATGACCATGGTCGGGTACGCACTGCGGTGCAGGAGGTCGTCAATGTGGGGTGAACAAATTCGCATGGCGATGGAAAGTCTGCGCGCGAACAAGTTTCGCTCGTTGCTGACCATGTTGGGCATCATCATCGGCTCGTCCACTCTGGTAGCGGTGTTGTCGTTGGGCAATGCGCTGCAAGGGCAGGTGTTCGAGAGTTTCATCGACTTGGGGACGCGTCGTATCGGTATTCTGCCGGGTGATCCCGACGCTGCCGGTGCACGCATCACTTCGGGCTACGGTTTGTTGTCGATCAAAGACTACGAAGCCCTCAAGACCATGACGGCCACCTACCCCGACATCTTTCGCGTGATTGTGCCCGAAGTGTCGATCAAGGTACGTGCCCGTGCCAAAACCACCGAAATCGACGCACTCGTCGTCGGCACCGGTGAAGGGTACCAGCAAGTACAGTCGGTGCCGGTCGAATACGGACGGTTCTTTACGGCCAGCGAGTCCGCCGAATCCGCGCGGGTAACGGTCCTCGGTGGGTTGGTGGTCGAAGACTTGTTCGGCAAAGGCCCAGAGAACAAAGCGGCTGCCGTCGGGCAGACGGTGGTCATCAATGGGCAGAGTCTGTTGGTGGTCGGTGTGGTGAAAGCCGCCGGCGGGCCGTTCAGCTCGGACCAACGCATCCTGGTGCCGGCGGGCACGGCACGCCTGCGCATCGCCGGCAATCAAGACCTGCCGGGTCGCGGTCTGCAGATGTCGTCGATTTTGGTCGGTCTCAAAAGCGAAGGCAAAGTGACCCAGGCCGAAGCACTGATTACGCAGACCCTGCGTGACACCCGGCGGTTGGCAGCCGGCGCGGTCGATGACTTTAAGCTGAACTCACCGACCCAATCGCTTAACATCCTCAAGGGGATCAACGGTGCCATCACGGGCTTCATCGCGCTGGTGGCAGGCATCAGTCTGGTCGTCGGCGGCATCGGTATCATGAACATCATGTTGGTGGCGGTGACCGAACGCACGCGCGAAATCGGCGTCCGCAAAGCGCTCGGTGCCACCGATCGCGACGTGCTCGGCCAGTTTGTCATCGAGGCAATCACGATTAGCTTGATTGGCAGCCTCATCGGCATTGGCAGTGCGGTTGCATTGGTGCTTGCTATTGCGGCAGCTGCCGGGTTGGGGATGATTCTGTCGTTCCCGGCAATCATCATCTCGCTGGTGTTTGCGCTGGCAATCGGGGTCGGCTTTGGGTATTACCCCGCCAAACGGGCTGCCCTTTTGCTCCCGATCGAAGCACTGCGCTACGAATAGGTTTTCGGTACGTAACACGGCCGGAATGGAGCAGGGCTTATTGCAATAAGCCCTGCTCAATTGTTTTTTGGAGAGAGCCCAACGATGCCGACGATCCTCGTAGCCATTCTGGCCGATCAGCTCATGCGTGAGCACCCCGCTCTGACCTATGCAGCGGCACAGGCGGATCACAGCGACATCCACGTAGTGCTGATCGAGAGCAACGCGCGCCTGCAATTACGCCCGTATCAACGCCACAAACTGGTGTTAGTGTTGAGTGCGTTACGGCACTATGCCGCGACGTTGCGCGCGTTGGGCTGGCAGGTATCGCTCAAAACGGCTGATTCGTGGCGCGCTGGCTTGACCGATGCCTGTGCGCAGATCAACCCCGATAGCATCGTCACGATGGCCGGCGCCGAGTACACTGCCCGGCGCGCACAAGAGCGTTGGTCGACGTGGCTCGGTCGGCCCGTGGTGGTACTGCCCAACCGGCAGTTCCTCGCGGCAGATATCCCGGCGGCGTCAGGGGCCAAACGGCAGACGATGGAGGCGTTCTATCGCGGCATGCGCACCCGCTATCAACTCCTGCTCGAGCCAGATGGCACACCAGTGGGCGGGAGCTGGAACTACGACGCCGAAAACCGCAAACCCCTCCCCAAACACACCCCCATCCCAACTGTCTATCGCTACCCGGCCGACGCCATCACCCAGCAGGTCATCACCGAGGTCACCGCATACCCCGAGGCGCGTGGCGACGCGACGACGTTTGGATTGGCCGTCACGCATGCACAGGCCGACGATGCGTTGGAACGGTTCATCCGCGAGCGGTTGCCGAATTTCGGCCGCTACGAAGACGCCATGGCCGCCGACGAGGATGTGCTGTTCCACTCGCTGCTTTCGCCATACCTCAATCTCGGTTTGCTCGACCCACTCACCTGTGTCCGCGCCGCCGAAGCAGCCTATCGCGCCGGATTGGCACCGTTGGCAGCAGCCGAGGGGTTCATCCG
>CAIZHO010000160.1 GCA_903932805.1 uncultured Roseiflexaceae bacterium
GGCGGATCAGACAGATTCAGGATGGTAGCCAGTTCGCGCAGTCCGACGACCGAGCGCTTTTCGCCGTCCATCCAGGCGGCACGGAGCTCTGCAAGCTTGCGTTTGGCATTGGTGGTCGCCATTTCGACCAGTTCGCGTTTTTCGCCCCTGCGCGGGACCGAGATTTCGACTTTATGGCCGCGTTTCTGGGAGAGCCAGTTTTCGATAATCATCGGTTCTTCGACATGATCGGCCAAGATGATGTTGGGCGGGACCTCCGCAGCCGAATCGTAGAATTGGGTGAGAAACGAACTGAGGAGTTGCGCATCGTCCTCGTCTTCGGTGTTTTGCAGGGCGAATGGCTCGGCGCCGATGAGTTTGCCATTGCGGATGTAGAAAATCTGCACGACTGCCGACCCGTCTTCGCGGGCAAAGGCGATGACATCCTGGTCGGTGGTGACGGTGCGCATAACCTGTTGGCGCTGACTTATTTCTTCGATGTCGCGGATCTGGTCACGGATAAAAGCCGCCCGCTCAAACTGCATGTCTTTGGCGTGTTGGGTCATGCGTGTGCGCAGATTTTTGACAACGTCTTCGGTCTTGCCTTCGAGGAAGCGACAGACGGATTGGATGGTCTGCTGGTATTCTTCTTGCGAGACCAAAGCCGGGACGCACGGTCCGAGGCAACGCCGCATCTCGTAGTAGAGACAGGGCTTGCCGGTGCGTTGGTGACGTTTGAATCGATCGTCGCCGCAATCAAAGGGCGGGCGAAAAGCAAACAAACGGTTGAGCTCGCTCAAGGTGCGCCGTACCGAACCGGCTTTTGCATATGGGCCAAAGTAGCGCGCGCCGTCTTCGTAGACGGTACGGGTGGTGAGAATCCGTGGCCATGCCTCTTTGACAGTAACTTTGATATATGGGTAGCTCCGGTCGTCTTTAAGGAGGACGTTATAGCGCGGACGATGTTGCTTGATGAGGTTCATTTCGAGTAGCAGTGCTTCGAGTTCGGAGTTGGTCGTAATAATCGAAAAATCAGCGATTTTGGCGACCATCCGACGGTTTTTGTTGCTTAATTGGGCGACATTGAAATATGACTGCATCCGGTCACGAAGCGACTTCGATTTGCCGACGTACAGCACCTGAGCCAACGTATCACGCCAAATATAGACACCATAGGTTTGTGGCACGGCTTTGAGCCGCTCATGAAACTCTTCGTGATTGATAACAGCAGTAAAGCGAAAATCTGGCATATCACATCCATCCAAGATCGGTATCGCCACCAGTCGTGTGGTCACGGCGTGTGTCGTCGCGCTCTTGGTCGATCATCTCATCGACCATTTCGTCCCAATCGGCACCGGCGTCCTCACCGATGCTCCGGCCGAGCTCTTTGGCCCAACGCGCGACCGACTGCGGATCGGACTCGTCGACGCCGGCAAACGTCTGATCACTACTCAGACGATCCACGATTGCCTGGTCACCGCGCAGATGGGCAACTCGGGAGACGACGCGGGTGACCTGACTCGTGTGGCAGCGTGGACACGAAAGGTCGCTGGGGTCCGTAAACCCACGTACAAGTCGTTGGAAGGTCACTCTGCACGATGCACAGCGGTATTCATAGATGGGCATGTGTGTCCCTCATGATTGCGCCCGCATTGCCTGGACGGCACCGGGAATCGCTGCTGCGAGTTCACTGGCAAGGGCACCAGCAGTACCTACTGTCTGCGCAATATGCTGACCAGCGAGCCCGTGCACAGCGACTGCCAAGCAGGCAGCGCTATAGAGATCGCAATGCTGTGCAATGAACCCTGCCACGATGCCAGCCAGCACGTCGCCGCTGCCAGCAACTGCAAGGGCCGGATTGGGGTGTGCCCAGAGCGCAGTGCGACCGTCGGGGCTGGCGATGACGGTGACACTCCCTTTCATGATTATCACCTGACCCCACGTCCGTGCATAATGTTGGGCACGTTCGACGTGTGGTAGGTCAATGAGGGTGCCACCAGCCAAGCGCCGCAACTCACCGAAATGGGGCGTTAACACACACGGCACTGCTGCGATGATGTGCGGCCAGTCGGGGATCCGTGCGAGCATGGTCAGGGCATCTGCATCGAGGACCACCGGCCTGCCTGCGACGTCTGCAGAGCCCAAAAACGTTTGGAGATGCTCGGCAGTCTGTCTACTCCGGCCCAATCCGGGACCCACCAGGTAGGTCGAAATGTGTGACTGTACCAACGTGTCATGTGGGTCGTCAGTCAGCGGTAGCAATGTCACTTCGGGGCTCGGCCAGGCCAACGGAATGACCGCCGGGCTCGCAGCCAGTGCGACGATACCCGCACCGGTGCGGGCAGTTGCGATGCATGCCAAATGTGCAGCACCCGGGTATGCTTCGGAACCAGCCCAGACACAGACGGTCCCGTACGTCCCTTTGTACGAATCGACCGGTCGTGCCGGCAACAGTGACTGCGCATACACACTCGTGAGTACCCTGGTCGCTCGTCGATCGGTCTGTGAGAGGTGGATCCCAATGTCGAGTTCGATGATTTCGCCACACTGCAATGCAGCGGGTAGCATATAGAGCCCTACCTTCACCGGACCAGTGCTGAGCGTGATATCGGCACGGATGGCGCCACTCAGGATTGACCCGCTACGTGCATCACAACCGGATGGGACATCGATGGCGACCAGCGGCAATCGGCGTGGACGGGCGTTAAGTGTCTCGATCAAGAGAAGTAGCAGGTCTGCGGGAGGACGGCTCAAACCGA
>CAIZHO010000161.1 GCA_903932805.1 uncultured Roseiflexaceae bacterium
ATCTGTGCATCTTGTGCCCAGAGGAACCAGTTATCCACGAGCGTACCGCTCAACAAGATACCAATTCCGCCGGTAATGCCGCACAGCATCGCGAACCACCAAGCCCACAAGTGAATGTTGTACGAGTTTGCGTTGAAACCCATCGTCCACCGCCAGAAGAGCTGCGCACGGTGCGTTCCCGACCCTTCAACCAACATTTCATCGATTTCGCGCTCACCGCCCCACTTCGACACTGCCAATATGGTCGAGCCATGGATGGCAAGGACAAGCGTTGAGCCGAGCAAGAAGAATATCGAAATCATGTGGAAGGGATCGTAATAAATGTTACCTACCTGGATGTTGACGTAGTTGGTCCAGTCCAACACAGCCCGGAAGCCGTGCCCCGGTGCGTCAGCCCAGAATCCTCGCAACATGGGTCGGAACACGTAAATCGAGAAGAAGAGGAACAGTGCCCCCCAAAACCCGACTGCCAGGTGCGGGGCAAGCCCCGTTTTGCCGGCACGTTCCCACAAGCGCGCTGCCCAGGCGATAACGGATATCGAAAGGAACAGTGTGGCTGCCAGATAATCTCCGCCGTCATACCACGGGACATTCCATGACATCCCATATTTGGCTGCGGGTGGCATCACCGCGAGGTTCCAGAGTTCACGCAAAAAGTTGATAGGTGCGTTGCCGACTTCGTGGAGCATGCTCGTCAGGATAATCATGAAGCACGCTACCATGGCCGCAGCAGCAATCAGGCCCCACATCCCCAAGTAAATCGGGAGCACTTGGCCCATTCCGAAGATACGCTTCATCAATGGTACTTCCGTCGCTTCGCCGAGGTTCCCTTCCAAGCCACGACCTGACTCTTCTTTGTCGAGGTCAATGGGTGGCTGGTTTTTGTTGGCACGCTTCGAAAAAACCAGACCGGCACCAATCAGGACAATGCCTGCACCAGTACCGCTCCAGATTGGCATGCGATCCCAGAACGACCAGAACGCATTCCAGTCTTTTACCAACGGGCCTGAGATAAAGATACATACGTTGGCAAAAAGTACTGATGCGGCACCTGCCCAGTAGGCAAGACGGTGGATGCCGATTTCTCCGATGGAGTACCCGAGAATGTTACGCCAGTAAATGTCAACATTCTTTTCGGTGACGGGACGACGTGCAGCGCTCAAAATAGCCGATCCATGCATGTGCAGGAACAGCGTCGAGCCAAACAGCAATGTCACACCGATCGCATGGAACGGATTGTAGAAGAAATTGAAATACTGGTAGCCGATGTTTGCCAACCAGTCGAGGTGATGAGTGATTCCCAACGGGAACCCATGGCCCCAGCCGCCCATCGCAATCGGACGTAAGATTTGCAATGTTACCCACGACGAAACCACTGCACCAAATGCAATCGGAATCTCGTAGCTCATGTTCAACTTACGGCTGATATCAACTTGTCGAAGCATCCAGCTCACAAATGCAATGGTGGACCATGCAACAGTCCATTGCCAGGCAAAGCCGGGCTGGCCCCATTGCACAATGCTCAGTCCCGCACTTATGGGTGGTGGCTCGAGCGCTGTTGCCAATGGATTGAAGCTCGACTCCAAGAAAAAGACCTGGTAGAAGTATCCTAGTACGCCAAGGATGATACCGAGTATTGCGGTACCACCGAAGAGTCCTACATAAAATGGCCCCACCCAGAAGTCCAATGGGTCGTGCCCAAAGATCTTCTCGGCGAGTGTTCCACCTTGGCGCTTGTAATGTGCTTCCATTTCTTCAAACGTATACACGGCGGCGCGTGGGCCTGCGCCTGTCGTGCTCGCTGCAGCCATTGAAGCGCGATACTCACCATCGGGTTGCAACAGTGGCGTTTGTGGCGCATCAGACATCGCAGTCACTCGCTTTCTAGCATGTGGTGGATCGCGAACTGGGATGGATGCGTCCTCACCACGGGCTATTCCAATATAAAGGCTAACGAAATGCGCGGGTCGAACGGGTTTCGCTCGACCCGCGCGGTTTTTCCTCAAGGGGGAAAAACGGTCGGATTACTTACCGAGTGCGCCGAAGACCGAGCTGTAGTTGGCTGAGCTCAACACCACAAAGTGGTTCAAAAGAGCCATCACAACACCCAAAAGGGTAACCACGACAACAGCGGATCGGAATTCAATAGGTCGGTTTGACATATGCTTCCCTCGTTTCTGCGCAGTGCTGATGAGTTGCCTCATCTGCGACTGGCGGTTAATTGACTAGAACCAGGGTCTCCAGGACCACACCAAAATGTGTGCTACCACTGCGATTGCCAAGAAACCATACATGGACTTGACGACGATGCCGTGTACCAACCACTCTTCGTTGGTGAACAGTGACTTCCATTGTGATGGAACCAAATCGTTTTGATTTGCCATTGTTGTCACCCCCCTTCCTTCGTTGCTCGTAGCGGTCTGCCCGCGTGCGTTGTCCTGCACTCCCGAATCTGCGTGTTTTCGTGATGTCAAGAGTTATTTGCTGGACTTGCATGATTATATGAGCGCAGCTTTCACCCAGTCAACCGCAAATTTCTACATATATCATCACATTTCGCTATGCAAATGATGTACATTGCTGCTTTTTGGACCATTCTGTAGTACCTACTTCTTATTTTTGCTCGATCACCGCAAACCACCGTCTGGCAACCAGTGAAGACAGTGTTTTTCGCATTGGATACGGTTTTGAGTATCGTCTCTGTACTACAACATAGTACCAATTCGATACTACACGACACACGCTTCGAGCGAGATTCGCGTCTCGATGTACGGAAATTGCACTGTGTTCCCGTATTTCTCATCGAAATCTCATAAATTGCTAGTGTTCTGTACGTCTTGTATCTCATTATGCAAAAACGCTATACAACTGGGGGTGAATCAGTCTATTTTGGTTGTGCAAGCTCCGTGCAAACTATTGTAAAAGTCTCGGAACTCGCAGTGCATTTCCTGTCTGATCAGAAAGGAGCGTGTTGACTTGACAGGTACTTTAGGATAGTCATAGACAAACACCACGCAAAGACTCGGCAGAACGTTTGGTGCCGCACGATCAGACACGTCGATAGACGGGGGCCATTGATGATCGACAAAATCCGACATTTGCTTGCGTTCTCAGATACGCCACGCTACAACATCAAAGCAGTGGTCCAGCAGACCCAAGTAAATGTTTCGACGCTCCGTGCATGGGAGCAACGATATGGTGTACCACAGCCCAAACGAACCGATCATGGCCATCGCCTGTACTCACAACGCGACATCGAAATCATCAAATGGCTCAAGCTCGCAACAGAGGATGGCATATCGATTAGCCAAGCGGTCGTGATGCTCCAAGAAGAGCCCGAAGAAGCACCGCGTGTCGATACAGTCGTAGACGCCAAACCACACCGGACAACCATCACCGATGCCGGGTGGCCCGACTTACGTTCACAGTTGTTTGACTCCCTCATCAACTCCAACTTGCGCCAAGCAAATGTATTACTGAGTACGGCGATCTCGTTGTTCCCCGTTGAGTCGCTGGTCTATGATGTGATTTTGCCGATCATGCACGATTTCTCCAAGCGCTGGGTCGACGGTTCCGGCTGTATGGCAGTCGAGCAAGTAGCCGTACAGATGATTCGGCAACGGCTCACCAGTCTCTTACAAATCCATGCGCCGTACGCACATGGACCACGGATGTTGATTGCGGCTACGCACGG
>CAIZHO010000162.1 GCA_903932805.1 uncultured Roseiflexaceae bacterium
AATTACAGGCGTACGGGCTCATCCCTGCCCAACTCATCGGATCGTTACAGTCAGCCAATGCGAACTTGGGGCTTGGGTCGATGAGCGCCGGTACCCAAGACATCAATCTGCGTGCGCCGAGTATGTTGACCGGCATTGATGATATCGGCAAAATCCAAATCACCGGCACCAATTACACGATTGCTGATGTCGCCACGGTCGAAGAAGGCATCGCTGACCGCGTCAACTACACGCGTCTCGATGGCAAAGACACCATCATCCTCGACGTCCGCAAGCAATCCGGTACCAATACGGTCCAAGTCGCCGATGCGGTCAAGGTCGCCCTCAACGAAACCTTCGAAAAACGCACCGACATGCAGTTCATCATCCCCCGTGACCAATCCGTGGCGGTAAGCGAAGCAGTGATTAGCTCGCTCGAAGAGCTCGTCTTTGCATCGTTGGCTGCGCTCTTGGTGGTGTTTGCGTTTTTTCGTGACTTGCGCAACACCCTGATCACCATGGCCGGTTTACCAATCATTTTGATTGCCACATTCATCTTTCTGCCCTTGTTCGGGCTGACCATCAACTTGATTACGTTGCTGGCACTGTCGCTCGCAGTCGGATTGGTGATCGACGATGCCATTGTGGTGCGTGAAAACATCTTTCGTCATACCTTGCGTGGTGAATCAGCGCGCGCTGCCTCGAGCCGCGGTACTGCCGAAGTATCGCTCTCCGTGCTGGCAATGACGCTGACCATCGTGGCGGTGTTTGTCCCCGTGACATTCGCCACCGGCACCACTGGCATCATCTTCAAATCATTCGGCATCACCGTAGCAGTGGCCATGATGATTTCGCTCATCGAGGCATTCACGTTTGCACCGATGTTGTCGGCGAATTTGTTCCGCACCCAAATCCAGAAAATCCTCGGCCAAAAACCGCCGGTACCTGCGTACGACCACGATGACCCCAATGCATCGTTGCTCCACGAAGCCGAAGAAGATCCCGGCAAGCTGGGCAGTTGGTACGGTTCACAATTGGCCAAAACGTTATCGACACGGTGGAACCGCATTCTCGTGATGCTTGTAGCGCTACTGGTCCTCGTGTTGAGCTTTGGCGTCGCCAGCCAACTCAAATTCACGTTCGTCCCCACCGAAGACCCGCATGAGTATATTGTTGGGTTTGAACTCGCGCCAGGGACCAACTTGGCCGAAACAGACCGGGTTGCACGTCAAGCCGAGCAAATCTTGATGGCCGAAGAAAACGTCACGTCGGTTATTTCGACCGTCGGGTTTGTCGGCAACCCCGAACGCGCAGAATTTAGCGTCAAGCTCAAGGGCAAAGCCGAAACACTGGCCGCCCAAGAAGCAGTCCGACCTAAGTTATCATTTGTGCCCAATCTATCGTTCGGTACACCGAGCTTCCAGGGATCGAGCACATCGGTGACGGGGCGCACGGTCCAGGTCAGTTTGCAGACCAACAAATCGGTCGAATCACTGGCACCCCTCGTCGAAGCCCTCAAGGCCAACATGGCACAGACCCCTGGGATTGTCGATGTCGCGACAAACTACACCGGTGGCAAACCAGAGTTACGCTTGCTTGCTGATCCCGCTCGCGTCGGCGACCTCGGGTTGACCAACGCCGACATCGCATCGTCGGTGCGCGCCTTGATCAACGGTGAACGCGCTACGGTGCTCCGACAAGACGGCAAAGATACCGATATCGTTGTCCGTTTGGCAACCGAAGACCGGCAAAACCCCGCTGCATTGGGAGACATCGTCATACCTACCCGGAGCGGGTCAGTCACATTGAGTTCATTGGGCAAGTTCGAGCTTGCCTCGAGCCCGGTCAGCATCCGCCGCTATGATCGGTTGTCTCAGATAATCGTCGGTGCGAATCTGCAGGAGCTCAACACCGCAGACGCCCAAAAGCAAATCACCGACTTCATGAATGCCCAAAACCTGCCCGCGGATATCGTTTGGTCGTTCACTGGTGTAGTCCAGCAACAATCTGAAGGTTTTACATCGTTGATTATTGCGATGTTGCTATCGGTGTTGTTTGTCTACATGGTGCTGGCATCGCAGTTCGGGTCATTCACCCAACCGCTGGTAATCATGTTGGCCATGCCGTTTAGCTTCATCGGAGCCTTCATCGGCTTGCTGTTGACCAACACCGATCTGGACATTACGGGCATGATCGGATTGATTTTGTTGTTGGGTCTGGTCACCAAGAATTCTATTCTGCTGGTAGACTTCACCAACAAGCTGCGTGCCGCCGGCATGGAAAAACACGAAGCGCTGCGAGTTGCTGGGTCGGTCCGTCTGCGCCCCATTCTGATGACGACATTTGCGATTGTGGCTGGTGCATTGCCGGTCGCCATGGGCATCCATATTATCGGTACTGGTCAGGGCAGCGAATTCCGGCGTGGGTTGGCAACGGTTCTCATTGGCGGTCTGACGACCTCGATGGTACTGACGCTGTTTGTTGTCCCTGCTGCCTACAGTCTGCTCGATTCACTCGCCACCCGGTTGAGCCGCAAGCCCACAGAAGAGTAATCACGGTCGAATCTCGACGAAAGGATCACATACATGCGTAAACACTTTCTCCGTACCCTGGTCATATCTGGCATTGCCACTGGACTGATTGCCTGCGGCCAGGCGAGTGCGACGACGGCCAAACCAACCGTTGCTGGCACCGTAGCTGCCGTTGCCACAGCGACCATACAGCCAACTGTCGACCTCGGTGCGTTGGTTGCCACCCCCGAACAGACCGACAACAGTAGCATGACTGCTATGCTTGTCAGCGGTACCGGTGAAGTCAAAACCCTTAACGATGCCGAGCTAAACTTTCAAGTCACGGGCACTGTGTCAGAGATAACAGCACGTGAAGGCGCGGTGGTCAAAGCCGGTGACTTGATTGCCACCCTCGATACCACCCTGTATGACCAGCAAGTCGCACAGGCGAATGCAAACCTCGCTTCTGCAAAGGCCACCCTCAATGGCTTGCGGGCGGGCGGTCCCGACGACCTCCTCGCCCAAGCACAACTGAAGCAAGCATTGGCTGCCCAAGAGACAACCAAGCCCGGGAGCACGAGCGCAGACGCGCGCGCCGCAACCCTGAGCCTCGAAGTCGCCCAGTCGAACCTCAAGAGCACCAAAGACCGCTTGTCGTTGGCCAAAACCCAAGCGCAGTTACAACTCGATATCGCCAACCAATCATTGACACAAGCAACGTCGCAGTTGACATACGACCAGTGGAACTGGGAATGGGTCGTCAATGAGGGGACTGATCCTGTCCAACCGACCATGATGGGGCGCCCCAACAAAATCGGTGACAGCACCATCAAACGCTACAAAATGGCCTACGAGATATCGGTGTCACGTCGCGATGCTGCCCAAATCGGTCTGCGCAATGCCCAAATCGGCTATGATCAAGCCGTCCAGGCAGAGCTCGTCGGTAACAACACGGCCCAACAGCAGCTCGAACAAGCGCAACTCGCCTACGACCGCGTTGTCAATCCAACGGGGCGTGATCTCGCTAACATCGAAGCAACTGTTGCTTCGGCACAGGCCGCAGTCAACCGCATCACAGCGGCGCGTGCCCAAGCCGAAGCAGGTGTCGCACAGGCCGAAGCTGCCCTCACGTTGGCAAACATCAACCGGAGCCGTGCCGAGATACGCGCACCGTTTGCAGGGACCATCGCATACATCACGATTGCCGTCGGTGACCCCGCAAATCCAGCCGGCCGACCTGTGGTGCAGATTGTTGACACGGCAAACCTACGCATCGACGCGCTCATCAGCGACGCCGATATCGGGAACGTCGCTGTCGGTCAAAAGGTCACGGTCAGCGTCGACGCTGTACCCGGCCAAACATACGATGGAACGGTCGCATTCGTCTCGCCCATTGCAGTCGGTGTCGGTAATGTGCGGTCATACACGATTCATGTCGATCTCACCGACACGACCAATTTGCGCGCTGGCATGAGCGCTCGCGTCAATCTGCTCGGCGAGTAACTGCTCCGTCACCCAGCAAGAGACATGTCTGCCACCAATCGCCCCACACACCACCCACGAGGGCCGGTGTGTGGGGTAGGTGTTTGAGCCACCAGATATGATGGGCGCGCATGTCTCCATTGCCCCACTCGGCAGCCGTCACCAAGCGCGCAGGTGCAGCGGCACTGGCCGGATAATCAATCCAGCGGTCACATGTCGACCAAACCGGTTGCCTCCGGCCCCACTCATAGTCGCGCGTGCTGTTCGGTGCAAAGTGCACATTCCCACAGGCAGCAGCCCCTGGGGATGTCTGGTCGTAGCGGCAGAACTCCTGCCAAAGGTTGGGGAGTACCTGACGCTGCGTATAGGTATGCGTCATCAAGGATTCAACCCGATGGCCGAAATTTTCGAGCATGCAGCCGACATCGCGCTCGTAATTGAACCCCATCATGACAAAATTGCGGACCGCGTCTGGTCTGACCAATGGAGGTGCGTTGCACCAATACGCGCTCGGACCAATCATGCGCGATTCGTATTCGCCCGCATAGGGGAACGAAAAGACCCAGACTTCGTCGAATTCATCGCGGGCTAACCGGCCCAACAAATCAAACTGTGCAACGCGGCGATCGTAATCCACTCCATCCGGTTGATGCATTGCACGAGTCGCCCACTGACGCACAAACGATTCGCTCGTATACCTGAACCCGTCTATTTTGGGCGGGAACCACGGTGCATCCAACGTCGTCACAATGCGGTAGTCGACCAATCCGTGACTCGCCAGACGAATATCTGCAATATACTGTTGCGCAAGCACAGCGGGGTTGTTCCAACCCATGTGTTGATGGAGGCGCTGCGTACCCGGCACGATCCAGGGATCATGAACAATCATCAAAACACGCGGTTGAAAGCGCACTGGCATTGATGTTCCTTTTGAAAGCACAAGAAAAAGGATTGTTGCGGAAGCACTTCTCCATTGTAATGCGTTCACTATCTGGTATACTGCAAAAAGACACGTATTTTTGCGATTACACTCTCCATCGCATCCCGTATGCTTGTGAGCAACGTATACGGTTCCTCAGCTCGCCTACACGCCACCTGCACATCACACTTCAAACCCCAGGTGACTCCGAAGCTGTCGGAACCATATCTGAACACCATCGGCATGTGCATTGGTATGTGCTCATTCCTAACGAAAACAAGGAGCCTGGTGTGCCACGTATCCGCAGTAAACTCCCAACGACCACTCCGCCAGCCGCAGTCGAACAACCGACGCCTGCCGAGGTCGAGTACGAGACGCCCAAACAAGCGGCTGTCCGTTCTATCCCCGTGCCAACACCACAGCCAGTAGCCACGCAGGCCGTCAACATGGACCCACGGCCGGCCCTCCAAATCGAATTTGAAGGATTGACCATCCAAGAATTGCGCGAGATGGCCAAGTCAACGGGTGTCCATTTTTCGGCCCATCACAAAAAACACGATTTGATAAAGTTACTCCTCCAAACACCAACGACTCCGGTCGAAGAACCCCCGGTGCACAATCTGACCAGCGAAGGAGTTCTCGACATCGTCCAAGACGGTTTCGGCTTCTTGCGCGGTGATCGCATGCTTGCGAGTCCCAATGACGTATATGTGTCGCAATCGCAGATTCGGCGCTTCATGCTCCGAACCGGCGACAAAATCGTCGGCACCGTGCGCCCACCCAAAGACAACGAACGCTACTTGTCGTTGCTCCGCGTCGAACAAATCAACGGCATGGATCCTGATGTCGCGCGCAAACGACCATCTGCCGAACAATTGGTCCCTATTTTCCCCAATCAACAAATCAAACTCGAAACAGAGCCCAACATATTGTCGACCCGCCTCGTCGATCTCGTGGCACCCATCGGTCGTGGCCAACGTGGCTTGATTGTGTCGCCGCCCAAGGCCGGCAAGACGTTGCTCCTCAAGACCATCGCCAATGGCATCACCGTCAATCATCCCGACATTCATTTGATGGTGTTGTTGATCGGCGAGCGCCCCGAAGAAGTCACCGACATGCGCCGATCGGTGCAGGGTGAAGTCATCTCGAGCACGTTCGACGAACCCGTCGAAGACCATGTCAAGGTCGCCGAAATGACGCTCGAGCGCGCAAAGCGTTTGGTCGAAATCGGACAAGATGTCGTCATCCTGATGGACTCGATTACGCGGCTGGCACGCGCCTATAACCTCGAAATCCCACCAAGCGGACGGACCCTGTCAGGCGGTATCGATCCGGTTGCACTCTATCCACCCAAGCGATTCTTTGGCGCAGCCCGCAACATCGAAAACGGCGGCTCGTTGACCATCATTGCCACCTGTCTGGTCGATACAGGCAGCCGT
>CAIZHO010000163.1 GCA_903932805.1 uncultured Roseiflexaceae bacterium
AATCCTAGCTGATTCACGAACACCCCACACCCAGGGACGACATTGCTGCCGCTCCCCGACTACGCGCCGAATACCATATATCCGACAACGAGAACGACACCAATCAAAAAGACGAATGCATAAGTCCGTACGCTGCCATTTTGTGCCTGAGACTTGAGCCGCGCGAGCGCGCCAATGGAGCGCGCACTCCCTTCGACGAGGATCCCATCAATGGCTTGGACATCAACCACGTCGTACACATAGCCGGATAAGGCACGGTACGGGCGAACGATGGCTCGCTGATAGACATAATCGATTCCCCAGCCAAGCTCAAAGCCCTTCCAGATATCGCCGAGGTAATAGTGGGCCGGATCTTCCGCCCCCGCTTTGATTTTGATCAACGCGGGGCCACTATAGATTCGGTATGCTAGATAGCCGCTCCCGGTGGCGAGCAGCGTGGTTATCGCAGCAAAGACACCCATTCCAACGGTGTAGAGTTCTACGGGCTCGTGAAGAACAGGGTTGAGCCACTCGTGGAGTGTATAGAGACCTGGGAGGTTAATCAGCCCGCCGAGTGCAGCGCCGAAGGCAAGAATGATGAGCGGCCACTTCATGCTGCCGAGGTGCTCGTGTGCGTGCAACTCGTTATCACGTGCCTCGCCTGCGAAAGTCAATGCGACCTGGCGACCCATGTAGAACGCAGTCAGCAACGAGCTGAACAGCAATACGATGATGGTGGTGATTGCTTGACTGTGGAACCAGCCGTGTGCCAAGATTTCGTCTTTGGACCAGAAGCCTGCAAATGGGAATATCCCCGCAAGCGCAAACGCTCCGACCAGGTAGACCCGGTAGATGGTTGGCATGGTTTTGGCCAAGCCACCCATGCGGCGCATATCTTGGACATCGTGCAGACCGTGGATGATGGCGCCTGCAGCCAAAAACAACAGTGCTTTGAATAACCCATGGGTCAATAGATGGAACATGGCAGATGTGTATGCACCTAACCCTGCTGCTGCAATCATGAATCCCAATTGCGAAATGGTCGAGTAGGCGAGGACACGTTTGATGTCGAACTGTGTCAACGCAGCGGTTGCACCGATAAGTGCAGTCATGGTCCCGATAATGGTGAGCCACGTTGCGGCGTCCGGGGCGAGGTCAAACACCATATGGGTGCGCACAACCAGATAGACACCCGCAGTGACCATGGTGGCTGCGTGTATCAAGGCAGACACGGGGGTCGGACCAGCCATGGCATCAGGGAGCCACACAAACAAAGGTAATTGAGCAGACTTACCTACCACAGCGAGGATCAGCAAAAATGCAATCCCACTTACCACCGAGATAGTGCCGAGTGCCCCCAAATTGACCATGGTGAACGATGAATCGGTCAAACGACTAAAGAAACCCGATTTGCCGTCTGGACCAAAAAAGGACAACGTGCCGTAGCGTGAGAAGATCACCATCATTGCCAAGAGCATACCTGCGTCGCCGATTCGATTGACGACAAATGCTTTGGCTGCTGCTTCACTCGGGACGATGCCCGGCTGGACCGATTTGCGTTCAAACCAGTGACCGATCAGCAAGAACGAACAGAGGCCGACACCTTCCCATCCCAAAAAGAGGACAAGCAGATTGTCTGACATGACCAACATCAGCATCGAGAATACGAACAAATTCAGATACGCAAAGTAGCGGCGCGGTCGTGCGTCGCCATGCATATACGAAACCGAAAAGATGTGAATCAAGGTCCCAACGCCAGTGATCAGCAGTGTCATTACTGCGGTCAACGGGTCATAATAGAGACCGAACGTCACATCGAGTTTGCCCACGGCGAGCCATTGCCAAAGAGGGATGCTTATTTGGCGTGAGGCCTCGTCGAGGCCATTGAGTCCAACCACTGCTGCGATGGCAGCGCCAAATGCGCCGGCCACTGCAAGGCTTGCGATTGTTCCGTTTGCCTTTTCGGATTTGATGAAAAGGGCATTAAGGAAAAAGCCAAGCAATGGAATTGCGGGTATGAACGCGATAAACCAAGATAATTGCGTCATGAGCTACTCTGCATTCGGTAACCGTGCACGGCACGGTATCGGATCCTATCCCCGGAGCGTGTTCATCAAATCGATGTCGGTTGTCTTCTTTCGCTTGAAGATCATCACCAACAATGCTAACCCCACCGCGACTTCGGCAGCTGCAACGGTGATGACAAAAAAGACCATCACCTGGGCATCGACCGACTTCCATTGGTTGGCAAATGCGACGAGTGCAAGATTCGCAGCATTGAGCATCAATTCGACCGACATAAAGACCATCAATGCGCTCTTCCGTAGGGTGACACCGAGAATCCCGATGACAAACAGGACTGCGCTCAGTGCGACATACATAAGTGTCGATACCATTGCGGCGTTCCTCTAGCTACGGCGCTGGTGGAGCACAACCACGCCGATCAGCGCGGTGAGCAACACAAACGAAGCGATTTCGAAGGGCAACAGATGCGTCGTGAATAGTGCTTTGGCAACCTCGGCAGGCGCGGCAAACGCATTATCCATGTCAACAGCCACCGGGATGGTGTCAGGGTTGTTGATGTAGAGCAGACAGAGTTCGACCAACAACAGCAATCCACCCACGAAGGCGCCACGGTTTTGCCAGGGATTGGCGTGCGGGGTGTCTTCGTCACGTTCAGCCCCGAGCAACATCACCACAAACAAGAACAACACGATGATTGCACCTGCGTAGACGATGAGTTGTGTGGCAAACAAAAACGGTGCTTGCAGGAGCAAGTACAAGACGGAAATCGCCGCAAAATTAAGTAGCAGGTAGAGTGCGCTGTGCACTGCGTTGCGACTCAATAACATCGCGATAGCGCCGATGATAGCCACGACTGCGGGTATCCCAAACAACAAAACATCCATTCAGGCCCCCTTACAGATCAATCTGAGCCGGCGGGCTGGGGCGCCGATTCAACTGGGTCAATACCGGTGGGATTTCACCGTGACCTTTATCGATAGGAATCAACAGCATTGATTTGTCATAAATCGCTGATTTGCGATCATAGAACGACAACTCGTACTGATGCTCGAGCGTGATTGCATTCGTGGGACATGCGTCTTCGCAGTACCCACAAAAGATACAGCGGAGCATGTTGATTTCGTACCGTGCTGCATAGCGCTCACCCGGTGAATTGGGCTTTGCAGGGTCGTTTTCTGCAGGGACGACGAGGATGGCGTCTGACGGACACGCTGCTGCACAGAGTGAACAGCCGATACATCGTTCCATCCCGTTTTGGAACCGATTCAGTTGGTGGCGACCGCGAAAACGTTCGTGAACGACCCGTTTTTCTTCGGGGAATTGGACCGTTACGGGCTTTTTAAACAGGTACTTGAACGTTGTGCCCAAGCCTTTCAAGAATGCACCTAGCATGTGAGCCTCTCTAGTTCCCTGCGGGCGTATTGACCATTGTGACCCCACGCTTTGCGTGTTTTGGGGTAGCAGTGGCTGAGACGATGACGACGAAGAGGAGACCAACGACACCCATGATGACTTTGGCGGTGATGCTGTCAGCAGGGAACACTACTCCAAATACTGCGGTCATTACCACGTTAAACAACCCCATCGGCAACAGGACCTTCCAGCCCAGATGCATTAGTTGGTCATATCGCACACGTGGAACTGACGCGCGCACCCACACCGACAGGAACGACAGTGCGGTGGTTTTGAGCAAGAATGCGCCGAGGGTCAACAATCCTTGGACTGCATACGCAATGGTGTCGCCGTTGCTGGTTTTGATGGCTGCGACAAGTGTGTCGATGCCGGGGAAGTTGCCGCCGCCCAAGAACAAGGTGACTGCAATTGCATTCATCGCAATCAGTTTGATGTACTCGGACATGAAGAACAATGCAAACTTCATCGAGCCATACTCGGTGTTGTAGCCACCAACGAGTTCTTGTTCGGCTTCGAC
>CAIZHO010000164.1 GCA_903932805.1 uncultured Roseiflexaceae bacterium
ACAGCGTCCGCTCGGGCGACTGCTTTTCCATGACGAGCTGACTATAGGCGTTGTCGAGGTATTCCTCGAGCGCCGTCAAAGCCGATTCGCTGATAGGCAAAATACGCAGCTTCTTGCCTTTGCCCACACAGCGGATGAGTTTCTTGGGCAAATCCACGTCACCGATGTTGAGCCCGACCAGCTCGCTGACGCGCATCCCCGAGCAGTAGAGGACTTCAAACATGGCCCGGTCACGCGTCCGCTCGGGTGAACGCACCCGCTGCGGCAGCTCCATCAGCTCGTCGACCTGGTTGGGGCTGAGCGATTTGGGCGCTTCGCGCTCGACCTTGGGTGACTCGATGGTGTTGGTCGGGTCGACCGTGACGGCTCGGATGCTCACAAGGAATGCGTAGAACGACTTGACCGCCGCCGTGCGCCGCGCCACGGTCGCGTTCGAATACTGCTTCTCGCGCAGGTAGAGCATAAACGCCATGATATCGGCGTTCTCGGCGCGGCTCATGTCGCTGACCTTGCGCGTCGCCATGAAGGAGAGGAACTGGTTCAAATCGGTCCGATATGCCGAGGTGGTGTTTGGTGTCAGATTGCGATCCGCCACCAAGTACGCGATGAACTTTTCGACGTGTTCATTCATGGCTGTTGCTCACTCTCACGATTGCAATGCGGTGACGTCGTCTTCCGCACGCTGACCAGCAGATCCAATCGAGAAGTACTTGGCCTCGGGGTGGTGCACCACCATTGCCGCCGTGCTCTGTTCGGGGATCAACTGGTATGCCTCGGTCAGCGACACGTCGATTTTGTCGGTGGGCAGAATGGCAAACAACTTTGTGTGCTCATCCAAATCCGGGCAGGCCGGGTAGCCCCACGAGTAGCGCCGACCCTGCTCACCGGCCAAACCAAGGCTCTGGCGCACGAGTTTGTTCGTATACTCTGCCAAGCCCTCGGCCAGCGATACCGCCAAACCGTGGATAAAGTAGGAGCGGCTATAGTCACCCTGCTTCTGGAGTTCTTCGGTCAGATCGTCGACCTTGGTGCCCATCGTGACGACCTGCAAAGCTATCACGTCGTACTCGCCCGACGCGACCGAGCGGTAGTAGTCGGCCAAGCACAAGCGTTCGCGCTCGGGCTGGCGTGGGAACACAAAGCGCTGCAGCACCTTGGTGCGGTCGGTTGGGTCATAGACGATGATGTCTTGGCCTTCGGATTGACACGGGTAATAGCCATAGACGACCTTGGGCTCGAGCCAACCGTCGCGATCGGCCTCGCGCATCAAATCGCGCACCATGATGTCGAATTCGCCCTTCAGCTTTTCCCATTCCTCGCCCTTGGCGTTTTTGGCGCCCCACTGCAGGCGGTACAAGGCGTTGCGGTCCATGCTGGCCACCACGTCGTCGAGGCGGATGCGGGTCAGCACCTGGGCGCCCCAGAACGGTGGCGTGGGCACGGGATTGTCGCTTTTGACGGCCGACCGTGCATTGGCATCGCCGGTACCTGCCCGACCATGGGTCGTCAGCGTCTGCCGACCACGCTCTTTGTCATGCTTGGCGGCGATTGCATCGCTCTGCACCTGGGCTTTGAAGGTGGGTCCGAGCTTGGGATCGATGAGCGTATCCATCGTCTCGAGGCCTTCGAAGGCGTCTTTGCAGTAGAACACGCCGGCGCCGTACATCTCGTCGCCATCCACAAAGCTGATGCGTTGGCCGTATTGCCGATTAATCGCCGCACCACCGACCATCACAGGGAACGACAAGCCACGCTTGTGGAGCTCTTGGACCATAATGGGCATCTGCTTGGACGTGCTGACCAACAGCGCCGACAAACCAATGGCATCGGCACCCACTTCGAGCGCTTTTTCAATGATGGTATTGACCGGGACCTGCTTGCCCAGGTCATAGACGGTGTAGCCGTTGTTGGACAAAATTGTATTGACCAGGTTTTTGCCGATGTCGTGCACGTCGCCATACACCGTGGCCAAAACCACTTTGCCCTTGCTGGTGCCTTCGAGCCGGTCGAGGTAATGCTCGAGGTGCGACACGGTCTTCTTCATGACCTCGGCGCTCTGGAGCACAAACGGCAGGATCAACTGCCCAGCGCCGAACAAATCGCCCACTTGCTTCATGGCCGGTAACAGCACGTTGTTGAGCACGGCCACGGCCTCGAGGCCCTGCGGCGAAGCGCCTTCGGCGTTCATCGTCGTCGCCACGGCATCGCCCAACTGCAAGCCGTGCGGCGTGAGCCGCTGTTGCACGGCTTCGTCGATGTCGGCCTCAACACCTTCTTTTTTGCGGTGCAGGATTTTCCAGTACAAACGCTCATCGACGGTCATGCCGGCGGTCGGATTAACGACTTCTTTTTCGTCACTCGACGCATTGGCTTCGTAGTATTGGATGAAGCGGGCCAGGGCGTCTTCACGCTTGGCGAAAATCAAATCTTCGCAGAGTTCACGCTGGTCCTGGGGAATTTCGGCATACGGGCTGACATGGCTCGGGTTGATAATCGCAGTGTCGAGCCCCGCCGCCACGGCGTGGAACAAAAAGACCGAGTTCAACGCTGCCCGGGCATGCGGCGCGACGCCGAAGCTCAGATTGCTCACACCCAGCGTCGTAAAGCAGCCGGGGATGTGTTTTTTGACCAAACGGATGCCGTCGAGTGTCTCGACCGCGGCGCGGCGCAGTTCTTCTTGGCCGGTGGTGATGGGGAACGTCAGCACGTCGAAGATCAACGCCTCGGCCGGCACCCCAAACTCCTCGCGGGCGATGGTGGCCAGGCGCTGGGCTATCTCGAGCTTGCGCTCGGCCGAATGCGCCATCCCGGTCTCGTCGATGGTCATCGCCACCGTCGCCGCGCCGTAGCGGGCAATGAGCGGCATGATTTTGTCGATTTTCTCACCGCGACCACCCTCGAGCGATACCGAGTTGACGATGGCGCGGCCCGGGTAGCTACTTAATGCAGCCTCGAGCACGTCTTGCTCGGTGGTGTCGATGACGAGGGGCAGTTCGACGTTCATGGTGAGTTTTTTGATCAAGTTCACCATTTGGTCGCGTTCGTCGCTGCGCTCGGTCATGGCCACACAGACGTCGAGCATGTGCGAGCCGCTGTCGACCTGTTCGCGGGCCACTTCGAGCACGCCGTCGTAATCGTCGTTGATGAGCAGTCGCTTGACCTTGCGCGAGCCCAACGTGTTGACGCGCTCGCCGATCATAGTCAACGTGCCGTCCTGCTGCAGTGCCGACGCGCGGATGCCCGACGAGACGCTGGGGATGTATTCGATATCGCGCACCATGGGGGCGATGTCGCCGCCCAGATGCTCGCGCAGTTTGGCGATATGGGCCGGGCGCGTACCGCAGCAACCACCGACCACGCTGACACCGTATTTGGTGACGAACTCACCGAGGGTGACCGCAAACGGCTCGGGCTCCATGGGGAACACCGTCGCGCCGTCGACCTCGATGGGCAAGCCGGCATTGGGGATACACGAAATGGGCTTGCGTGAGTGCGCCGTCAGGTATTGAATCGCCTCGCGCATATGCTCGGGGCCGGTGCTGCAGTTGAGTCCGATGACATCAACCGGCATGGCCTCCATGGTGGCAATGTATGCGGGGATATCGGTCCCCAACAACATACGCCCACTCATATCGAGGAAAATCTGGGCCTGTACAGCCACATCGGGCCGGTTCATGTCTTTTTTGGCGCGGCGCAGACCGTCCAGCGCGGCCTTGACCTCGAGGATGTCGACGCTGGTCTCGACCAGCAACACGTCGACGCCGCCCTCGATGAGGGCCATGGCCTGCTCGCGGAAGGTGTCGCTCAGCTGATCAAACGTCACGTCGCTCAGGGCCGGGTCGTTCGACGACGGCAGCTTGCCCGTGGGTCCAATCGAGCCGGCCACGTAGCGGTGGCGACCATCTTTGGCGGTATAGCTATCGGCTACCGAGCGGGCCAACCGGGCGGCGGTCACGTTGACTTCGTGGACCTTTTCGCCCAGACCCCATTCTTCGAGGCGGGGTTTGGTGGCTTGGAAGGTGCAGGTTTCGAGCACGTCGGAGCCAGCCGCCAAAAACGAGCCGTGGATCTTGCCAATCACGTCGGGCCGGGTTACCACGAGGTAGTCGCGGCAGCCAAATGTACGCTCGCCGCCGTAGTCTTCGGCGGTCAGATCAAAATCGTCGATACTGGTGCCCATTGCGCCGTCATAGATGAGCACACGCTGGGTCAGGGCTTGGAGGTAGGTCGGTCGCGACATGGATGCTTCTTTCTATACCAGCTGCCACAGGGGCAATCACATTATGTCATTCATCATTCGTTGTAACACGGACGCACCGCGTTTGTCAACACGTTCAGTGCCGTATCAGGCAATAGAATGCTGTCCATCAGGCAATTGCGTACCCGCCGCGATGTGCGCTGGTGCCGCAGCGCGGATGATCACCGTACCCGTACACGACACATCTGCCCCAAAGGTCACATCGCCCGTCACGGTCAGCGCGCTGCACTGCTGCAGCTGCGGCGATCCAGCGGGGAAGCGCTGCTCGAAGTCGCTGATGACCTTGTAAAAGTGCTGATCGAGCTGCACGATGGGCAGCGTCTGGCCAGGGTTGCGCTGGACCAGGTGGTAAGCGTCGTTGAGGGCAAAGCAGTCCGAACGCAGCACCAGCAGGTCTTGGCAGCTTTTGACCGGCATAAAGCGTTCGCGCGGCACGGCTACTGCCTGTGCGCCGGCAATCAGGCCGATGGCGGCGCCCATGGCGCTCTCGAGC
>CAIZHO010000165.1 GCA_903932805.1 uncultured Roseiflexaceae bacterium
ACGCGCTGCCGATACGGGCAACGGTTTGGCTCATCCAAAAAACCCAAAAGCGGGCGACCCAGCGATCATACTGTGTGGTCAAGACATTTCTCAATTCACACTCTCAGAACACGCCGTATCGTACCACAACAACCCATCTAAACAAGGCTCTCACGTGCCGTAATCTTGAGCGCATACTCATCTCGCAAGGCCTCAGCACAGCATTGCTGTGCTATACTACATGTTGATGCACGGCAAACCGTGACTGGCCGCATCACCACAAGGAGTGCGTGTGTTCAAATTCATCAAAAGTCTCCTCGGCGAAGGTTCTGACAAAGAACTGCGTCGTATTGCCCCGATAGTCGACAAAATCAACGCGCTCGAGCCGACGATGGAGCGCTGTAGCGACGCCGAACTGGCGGCTTATACGCCCCGCTTCAAAGAACGCCTGGCTGCCGGCGAATCACTGGACGCGCTCTTGCCAGAGGCGTTCGCGCTCGTGCGCGAAACCTCGAAGCGCCTCATCGGGCAACGCCACTATGATGTACAGCTCATCGGCGGCATCACATTGCACAGCGGTCGCATTGCCGAAATGCGCACCGGCGAAGGCAAAACCCTCGTCGCGACCCTCCCGTTGTACCTCAATGCGTTGACCGGCAACGGGGTCCATCTCGTCACCGTCAATGATTATCTGGTCCGTGTCGGTGCCGGCTGGATGGCTCCGATTTTCCACACCCTCGGATTGTCGGTCGCAGTCATCGCGCATGATTTTTCGGCAATCTTCGACCCGGACTATTCCGACGGGGATGCGGCCACCGATGACCGGCGTTTGATCCACTGGCGCCCGGCCACACGGCGCCAGGCGTACCATGCCGACATCACCTACTGTACCAACAGCGAAATCGGCTTCGATTACTTGCGCGACAATATGGTGTTCGAAGAGCAGCAACTGGTGCAGCGCACGCTCAACTATGCCATCGTGGACGAAATCGACAACATTCTAATCGACGAAGCACGGACTCCGCTGATTATTTCGGGCCCAGCCCAAGAGAGCAGCCAAGAGTACAAGCGCTTTGCACAGCTCGTGCGCAACCTCAAGCTGAGCTCGGTCACACCCGATCAAGCCAAACGAGACGAAATTGAACCCGACGGCGACTTCATGATTGACCCGCGCTCCAAGGGTATTCAGATGACCGAAGAGGGCATCCTCAAAGTGGAGCGTCTGTTGCGCATCCCCAGCGACGAGAACCTCTATGACCCCAAATACTTTGCGTTGACGCATTACCTCGAAAATGCCCTGCGCGCCCAGTTCGTCTATCACCGCGACAAAGATTACGTCGTCGAAGGTGACGGTGAAGTCGTCATTGTCGACGAGTTTACGGGCCGCAAAATGGCTGGCCGCCGCTGGAGCGATGGCTTGCATCAGGCTATCGAAGCCAAAGAAGGGGTACGTACGCGCCAAGAAAACGTCACATTGGCGTCGATTACGTATCAAAACTTTTTCCGTATGTACAAAAAACTCGCTGGGATGACCGGTACGGCCGACACCGAGCGTGAAGAATTCGCCAAAATCTACAATCTCGAAGTCACCGTGATCCCTACCCATCGCCCGACGGTTCGTGACGACACCAGCGACCTCATCTATCGGACCGAAGCCGCCAAGTTCAATGCGGTCATCGAAGATATCCAGGAACGCCACGCCGAAGGACGACCAGTATTGGTCGGTACCACATCGGTCGAAACGTCCGAACGCCTGAGTATGCTTCTGAAAAAAGCTGGCATTATCCACAACGTACTCAATGCCAAACAGCACGAACGCGAAGCGAACATCATTGCCCAGGCCGGTCGCAAAGGCACCGTTACTATTGCCACCAACATGGCTGGTCGTGGTACGGACATCCTGTTGGGCGGTAACCCGGATGGCCTGGTCGAAGAAATCCTCGCCGAACAGCGCATTTCGGCAGCCGAAGCAACCCCGGAACAGTTGGCTGCTGCACTCGCCGAAGCCAAACAACGGACCGAATCCGGTCGCCAAGAAGTCGTCGCTGCCGGTGGCTTGCATGTCATCGGCACCGAACGCCACGAAGCACGCCGCATCGACAACCAGTTGCGCGGTCGTGCCGGACGTCAAGGCGACCCCGGTTCGACACGTTTTTATCTGGCCCTCGAAGACGAGCTGATGCGCCGCTTTGGTCCGATGGACCGTGTCAAATCACTGATGGAACGCCTGGGTGTCGACGACGATGTGCCCATCGAGGCTGGCCTCATCAACAGGTCCATCGAAAACGCCCAAACCCGCGTCGAAGGCTACAACTTCGATGTGCGCAAGCATACCGTCGAGTTCGACGATGTGATGAACCAGCAACGCACGATCATTTATGGTGACCGCCGGGCGATTTTGGATGGCGAAAACCTGCGTGAGCGCATCCTTTCCATGCTCTGCGACGAAGTCGATTCGTTGGTCGCCCAACATCTCGGCGACGACCCCGACGAATGGGATCTCGCACCGTTGATGCGGCCATTGCGCACCATCAATCCGTTACTGCCTGCTGGCATCGAAGAAGAACTCATCGATCTGTCCCGCGACGAAATCATCGAAGAGCTCCATGAACAACTCGAACATGCCTATACCGTGCGCGAAAACGCCGTAGGCATCGACGCCATGCGCTATGTCGAACGGCGAATGATGTTGGGAATCATCGACCGCCATTGGACGGATTATCTGACCGGCATGGAAGACCTACGCCAAGAGATTGGCCTGCAAGCTATCGCACAACGTGACCCACTCGTCGAATACCGGCGCGCGGCGTATACGTTGTTTGACCAACTCAAAGCCAATATCGAACGTGACGTGGTGTACCAAATCATTCATGTCTCGTTCCAATACGAACAAACGCTGCGCCAGATCGAGGCCGAACAGCTCAAACGATTGATGGCTGCCCAACAAGCACAGGTCGAAGAAGCACCCGCACAAGAGGCCCCCAAGACGGTCCGCAACGACATGAAGCTCCCCGGCCGCAACGATCCCTGCCCGTGTGGGAGCGGCAAGAAGTTCAAAGTCTGTCATCTCGGTCGTGAGCAAGAGTTGATTGCGCTGATGTCCAAAAAACCAGTCACTGCGGTCAAAGGTATCGACCCCAAAGTGATTCGTGGCAAGCAGAAATAGATGCATGCAAGAGAGTCGTCGGTGTCGCCGACACTCCGAAGGAGATTTGATCCATGGCTGAAGTTCGACCACGTCCTGTCTTGTTGACGATTCTCGATGGTCTCGGTGAACGCACCGATCTCGTCGGCAACGCCGTCAAGCAAGCCCGCACGCCGAATCTCGATCGCTGGCGCTCGAGCTGCCCGACGACCCTGATTTATGCCGCGGAAAAGCATGTGGGATTACCGCCTGGCCAAATGGGGAACTCCGAAGTCGGTCACCTCAACCTCGGCGCTGGGTTTGTGGTGATGCAAGACATCACCCGCATCGACAGTTGCATCGAAGACGGTAGCTTCTTCCACAATGACGCTTTTCTCAATGCCGTCGCGCATGCCGGTACCAACAACAGCAACATCCACATCATGGGGTTGCTGGGCAATGGCGGCGTACACAGCCATATCGCCCATCAGAAGGCGTTGCTCGAATTCGCGAAACGCGCTGGGGTGAAGCAAGTGTATTTGCACGTCTTTACCGACGGGCGGGATGCGTTGCCACGGAGCGGGGCGGGCTTTCTGAGTGAGCTCGAAGCCGCCATCCAGAGCATCGGCATCGGCAAAATCGCTTCGGTCACCGGTCGCTACTATGCCATGGACCGTGACAAACGGTGGGAACGGACGCGCATGGCCTACGAAGCCATGGTCTTTGGAATCGGCGAACATGTCGCCTCTGCAGCAGATGCAATCCAGCATGCGTATGCAGCCGATGTCACCGACGAATTCATCAAACCCGCAGTCGTTGTGGATGCGAGCGGTAATCCTGTTGCCACCGTCCATGCAGGCGACGCCATCATCGGGTTCAACTTCCGCGCTGACCGTATGCGTCAAATTACGCGCGCATTTGTCATGCCAGACTTCGACGGATTTGCACGGCCGTTCTTGGGGAATGTCTACTATGTCTGTATGACCGAGTACGAAAAAGACTTGCCCGTGGTCGTGGCATTTGCCAACGACGATGTGGCGGTCCCGCTCGCCAAAGTCATTTCGGACGCTGGATTGACGCAATTGCACGCCGCCGAAACCGAGAAGTACCCGCATGTGACCTTTTACTTTAACGGCGGCCGCGAAGTGCCGTTCCCCGGCGAACAGCGCTTTATGGTGGCTTCGCCCAAAGTCGCCACCTATGACCTCCAGCCCGAGATGAGCGCTGCCGCGCTCCGTGACGGGATCCTCGAGGCGATTGCAGCTGACACGTACGACGTCATCATCGTCAACTTTGCAAATCCCGACATGGTCGGGCATACCGGGGTGATCCCAGCGGTCATCACGGCAGTCGAGACGGTCGACCAATGCGCCGGTGCACTCGTTGCTGCGATTGTGGCCAAAGGCGGCGTCGCCATTGTGACCGCCGACCACGGCAATGCCGAATACATGATCGACGAAGCAACCGGCGGTCCGTTCACCGCGCATACCATCAATCAGGTACCAGTCGTCCTCGTCGCACCAGATAACTCGCCCTATGCAACGGTCACACTGCGCAGTGGTGGTCGCCTGAGCGACATTGCTCCGACCATCCTCGACTTGCTGGGGCTCGACAAGGCACCACAAATGACCGGGACATCGCTTATCACACGTCCTACATAACTCCTTTCTACCGCAAAACCTCTGACAGGCTGGTATTCACACGAGTGATACCGGCCTGTGCGTATATAATCAAACACACACACGCGCAGACAGCGAGGCGACGATGCAACGACTCTGGTACACCAAACCCGCAGACACCTGGGTCGAAGCACTACCCATAGGAAATGGCCGAATCGGTGCCATGGTCTATGGCGACCCCATGCATGAACGCTATGCGCTCAACGAAGACACCTTTTGGTCTGGTGCGCCGATTGCTGGTGTGCATACGGATCGCACCGCCGACCTTGCCATTATCCGGTCGCTGCTTGCCGCCGGCGACCATCGCGCTGCAGAGCGCCACGCCGAAGCCACGTTGACCACGCGCTGGACCCAGTCGTACCTGCCGCTGGCAGAAATGCAGCTGACGACGCTCCTGACCCATCCGGTCACCGAATACGTCCGCGACCTCGATTTGGCAACAGCCACCGCTTCGACGACGTTTGTCAGTAATGGCGTCAAATACTTGCGACGCTCGTTTGTGAGTATCCCCGATGATGTCTTGGTCATCCACTACGACGCAGATACCGCCGGGCAGTTATCACTCAGCATCGGGCTGACCAGCAACTACACGCTCACCCATACCGTCAACAAACGCACGATTACCCTCATCGGCGCAGCTCCGTTACATGTGGAGCCAAATTATGTCAACACAGTCACCCCGTTCGCCGGCCTTGGCGGTGGGATGCGCGCCTGCACCATGGCACATATCGACTCGCACGACGGGGTTTTGAGCACGGACGAATACGGGATCCACGTAACCGATGCGACGCACTGCACGATTATTGTCAGCGCGGCGACAAGCTTCGAATCCTTCGACACGCCAGCAACCGCTGATGCCAAACATCGTGCATGGCAATGTCTGGGGCACTTCACGCGCACCGGCGCACACCGGAGGCACGTTGCTGCCCACAGTGCGTTGTATAACCGCAGCGCCATGGTCATCAAACCCGCTCGGAGCGATTTGCCGACCGACGAACGACTGCGTCGATTGTCGGGGGCTGAGCAATCGATGCTCGATGCGACGGTGCGCTATCATGGCCACGCAGATTCGCATGCTCCGGTCGAGGCGCCTGCCGATGACGTCGGATTGCTGGCGTTGCTCTACAACATGGGTCGCTATCTGCTGATTGCGTCGTCACAACCCGGTACCCAGGCAGCCAATCTGCAAGGGATATGGAACGACAATCCACGACCGGCGTGGAGCAGCAATTACACCATCAATATCAATACCCAGATGAACTATTGGGCGGCACTGACCACCAACCTCCGTGAGTGCCAATCCCCCTTGACCGACCTGATCGAACATCTCGCAATCGATGGCGCGCGTGCTGCGGCAGCGTACGGATGCAGGGGCTGGACTGCGCATCACAACACCGACATCTGGGCCCAGGCCAATGCAGTCAAAGGCAAAGCCGTCTGGTTCCTATGGCCGTATGCTGCTGCATGGCTGAGTCTGCACGTCTACGAAGAATACCTGTTCAGTAATGACAGCGCATTTGCGCGCGAACGCGCGCTCCCGTTGATGCGTGGGGCAGCCGA